>JAISZB010000104.1 GCA_031269465.1 Clostridiales bacterium
TTGAGGATTTTGTTGAATATGTTCGAATAATTAATTGAATTATGCAAAATAAAATCTTATATTTTAAAATATATAAATTAATTGCAAATCCAAAATTCGTTTTATTCAGAGCTGTGTAAATTTAAATTTTAATAAATACATTATATGGTTAAATGTGACAGATTAATCGATAAAAATATTCATAATAGCTGTCGCTTTGCAAGCCGTCGGAATAGCTACAACTATTTTGGAGTGGCTATCTATCAAGATCCAAAATAGCAGCTTTAGTATGAAAATACATTTCGTGGACATTAGTACTAAAAACACTTCATGGACATTTGTCTATGGCTCAAACACACAATCGACTTAATATTTTCACCATTGGCGTTGAAGCGCAGCATCATAGGGGTGCATACGCAAATCAGTATATCTAGAGTCAGGGTGCGAAATCATGCTAAAGAAAAAAACTGCGCTCTTAAATCAAAGAGCATTATAAAGAAATTTCTTGGAAGCATAAACTATGATAGAAGGGTAATATGCCAAATAAAAATTCTATTCTATATAAAGGAACTTGGCGAACTCATGGGAGTTTACGAGTTGCTCGATAATGCGCTCCTAAATGGCGACTGGCATCCATACAGCGGCGCGGGCTTCTTCATTACGCCCAAAGAGGGCGGACATCTGCAAGCGCATTTCCAGCATTCATCACAGGTAGCGAAATGCAGCCCGACCAATGCCTGTGAGCTCACGCGCTGCATTCTGGAATACCGCAGGCAAATTCAGATCGGATGGCGCTTTTTCAAAGAGTATGTTCCCGGTTTTGAAAGCGCTTATATCACAAAGGTGTGCACAGAACTCCGATTGCGGGAAGGCCCGCGGATTGTAGGCGATTATGTCTTGACCCGCGATGATGTGGGTGCCTGTAGAACTTTCCCCGATTCCATCGGAAAAAGCTCTTTTAAGGCCGGAGGCCATCATGTCGCTTCCATGGATACGCTAGAGGTGAATGTGGAGAATTCGCCGTTTGTGCTTCCGAAGGGCGGCGGTTCGTACGATATTCCGTATAGAAGCCTTGTTCCGCAGAAAATAGACAATTTGCTTGCTGGCGGCAAATGCGTATCGACGGATCGGGATGCGTACCTCCGCTATCTGCAGCATACGATGGCAACCGGACAAGCAGCCGGCGCGGCAGCAGCTATTTGCGCCGAAAACGGCGTAACTCCCCGCGCGATTGAAAAGGACGTGTCAAAGCTTCAAGAAGCGCTTGAAAAGCAGGGAGTAATTTTGTACGAAGTCACGCAGGAGGTCAAGACACCCGTTCCATTTATCTGAGCGCAACTGAAAGGATGCCCCAATAATGCCTATTGGAGTTTTCACGGACAACGCTTCCGTGCTGCTGGGCGCTTTGATTTTTCTTGGGCGAAAGCTGATAAAGGGCAAAATCATCCGCGTGCTCGACAAAAATGAAATGCGGATGAGAACTAAAAGCTTGCTAAAGGAGCTTGGGGCAAAAATTGACGAAAATGAATTGTCGGCAATTTGAGCATCGCTCAGCAGCAAATGGTGGAAATCGCAAAGGCGCTGGCCTTTGATTCTAAAATCGCTGTATTTGATGAGCCCTCCGCAGTTCTAACCAACAGGGAAATCAGCGAGCTGATGCATATCATACGGGATCTAAAGGCGCGCGGCTTGAGCGTCATCTATATCTCGCACCGCCTGGAAGAGGCGTTTGAAATCGGAGATAGAGCCGCCATTTTGAGAGACGGCGCCTTTGTGCGGGAAGCGCCTCTTTCGGACATCAACTTGGATGAGATTATAAAGCTCATGGTGGGGCGCGAGTTGAAAGAGCAGTTTCCCAAGCGGATATTCCCTGTTGGGGAAGAGATTTTCAGGGTGGAGCATCTCTCGAGCGGCAAGCATTTTCAGGATGTAAGCTTTGCGCTTCACCGGGGAGAGGTGCTGGGCGTCGCCGGATTGATTGGAGCCGGGAGAACTGAGGTTGCAAAAATGCATCTTTGGAGCGCTTCCCAAAAGCAGCGGCGAAGTGTTTTTATTCGGGGAAAAACTGAGCCTCAAGAGGCCCTTGGACGCCATTTCCGCAGGGATATCGCTTCTTTCCGAGGATCGCAAGGAAGAGGGCCTGATACAAATACTCAGCATTGAGAAAAATCTGCCTCCCAGAAGCAACTTAAAAAAGCTGGGATTTTCTGGAAGCCCTTCATTTTGGAGAAATGCCTGTCAATCGGAAGGCGCTTGAAGTTGAATACGGAGAATTTTGGAATGCCTGTCAGCAGCCTGTCCGGCGGCAATCAGCAGAAAGTTTCCTTTGGAAAATGGCTGATTGGCCGATGCCGCCTGATTATTTTGGATGAACCCACACGGGGGATGGATGTCGGAGCGAAGGTTGAAATCTATAACTTCATCAACATGCTCGTCAGCCAGGGAATAGGCGTAATTATGATTTCTTCTGAGCTGCCTGAGATACTGGGCATGAGCGATCGGATTATCGTGATGTGCGATGGCAGGAAAACTGGGGAGTAGAAGCGGCAGGATGCGACGCAGGATGTCATTTTAAAATATGCAACTGGGCAGGGGGTTTCGTAATCGTGATCATGGGAAAGGTCAAGCAGTTTGCGTCAGCAAATAGCGCGTAGCTCAGCGCGTTTATATCTTTGCTGGTTATCATGCTGGCCATGAGTATATTGGCGCCCAATTTCCTGACGGCCAGCAATATTTTGAGCATATTGCATCAGGTTTCATTTGTAGCGGTATTAGCTGTAGGCATCACTTTTTAATTCTGACAGGCAACCTGGATTTGGCGGCTTCCGGCACCTTGGCGCTTTCAGTATGCCTTATGGGCGATTTGTACGTGAACTGCGGCGCCAACGGCTTCCTCGCCATTTTGGCAGGATTGCTAGCAACGCTTTTATGCGGTATTATAAACGGGCTGGTTGTAACCCGGCTGCGGCTGGCATCCTTTATAGCGACGCTTGCGACGACGAATATTTACCGCGGCATCGCCTCCGTATATACAGACGGCTATTCTTCGCAAGGCATGCCGCCTCTGGTCAGATTCATAGGCACGGCTAAAATTGGGATTGTTCCGGTATCCGTCTTGGTGATGCTGCTCGTTTATACCGCGTCCTGGTTTATTCTCGCGAAAACATCCTTCGGGCTCAACATGCAGGCGGTCGGAGGAAATATGAACGCGGCCAAATTATCAGGCATCAACATTGACAAAGTCAGAGTCGCAGCCTTTGTTTTCAGCGGTTTGACCGCGTTTATTGCGGGCATGATCCTGGCGGGGCGCATGAACACGACCAATCCGTCGCTGGCGGCCGGCATAGAAATGAACTGCGTCGCCGCCGCCGTCATTGGCGGAACCAGCATGCATGGAGGCATCGGAGGCGTGTGGAGCACAATGATTGGCGCCGTTATCATGAGGGTGATCAGCAACGGCATGAATCAGCTGGGCGCCATTCTGCTGCTATAGGTATCAATTGACTCTCTGCGAAACGCCCGCAAGGGAAAATAAAGAGCAAGGAAAATATGTTTATACTGATTTGCAACTAAACGCATCGATTTTGAATTCGGATCGTTTGCAAGTCAGTTTAGAAGGAGCATGGAAATTGAGCGAGCAAATAGGCTATAGCAATGCACCCTATAAAGGCAGGAAGCCGAATGCGCTGCGGGAGCTTATAAACGCAGGGAAGCCGACGGTTGGAACCCGCCTATTCCTATCTGCCCCCATTGTCACGGAGGCCGCTGGAAATACCGGGAAATACGACTATGTCGAGTTCCTTGCAGAGTACGCGCCGGTTAATCAGCATGATTTCGAAAACATCGCGCGCGCCGCTGAGCTGCACGGAATGGGAACCATGGTAAAGGTTGACTGGGCCAATCGGGTTTACGTCGCGCAAAAGGCCGTTGCGAGCGGATTTCAGGCCGTGCTGTTCGCCGACCACCGGAATGCGGAAGATGTCTCTGAAAGCGTCAAAAGCTTGCGCGCCGACTGCCCAATGGAAGGCGGCCGTTTCGGTTTCACCCCCCGCAGGTTTATCGGATACAGCGCCGGTTTTTCCCAGATGCAATTCGCCGATATGCTACGGGACGTCGTCTGCTGCTTCATGATTGAAAAGAAAGAGGCTGTGGAGGGCATTGAGGAGATCTGCTCCGCAGGCGGGGTTGACATGATTCAGTTCGGCCCCGCTGATTACGCGATGAGCTTAGGCATGGATTTCAGAAGCAACATGGAGAAAGTTCTCAAGGCTGAAGAAAAATGCATCAAGGCCGCCCTGAAGCACGGCGTTCGGCCGCGCGCGGAAATTATGTCTCCTGATGCGGCCAAGCGCTACATCGACCTCGGCGTTAGAGATTTCAATATCGGAGGGGATCTTTGGAACTTGGCCTCCGTGTGGGCGTCTCAAGGCGCCTCCTTGAGGGAAATCATGGAAGGCTTGACTTGAATGCGCTGATTTGCGTAAAGAAGCTTATATTTCAGCTTGACTGTACAGCGTGCGCGAAATGTCGATAGCAATCGCGCCCTGAAAGTGAACGGCCAAGCTCAAACTAGGGTGCGCTTGACGGCATATACGAAGCTTAATCAACGGGTTGGTTATAAGTTATGAAGATTCTATGTTTAGGCATGATCATGTGTGATCAGCCAATTTATCCGGTTCCTGAGAATATCATGCAGATTCCTTCCTCTCGCATTCGAAAGCTGAATGTGACGACTGGCGGGGACGCGAAGAATGTTGCAATGACGCTTCGCATTCTCGGAGCGCCGGATGTGTCGCTCTCAGGCTTGGCAGGGGACGATCTTTTTGGAAGACACCTCATCGAAAGCGCAAAAAAGCCGGCATTAAAGCCGATTTCATTGTAGTCAGCCATGAGCTTAATACCTCCGCATCCTACTAATTAATTGATGAGCGGGGGGAAAACCACACGGTGTTTCACGGAGAAATAAATGAGTCGCTGGATGCCTGCCATTTCGACGAGGCTCTATTTGCAGGAGCCGGAATCGTCTATTTCGGAAGCGTCTTGACCTTTCCTTTGATGGATCGGGGAGGAATTGAAAAGATTTTGGGTCTTTCAACTTAACCGGGCAATTTTCCATAAGAGCATAGTATCCCCTTGATTTTTCAAAAATACTGCACTATCCCCATAAGCTTTTTATGCGTTAAATTAGTAATTATTGTAAAGCCGTAGCTCTTTCGCTTGCAAGAACGCTAAACAAAAGAACGCTGAAAAAGCTAAGCGGATCAATGCGGCTATCGCTCGCAAACGAGCAGGGGCAAATGATTTTGGAACGCTTCGGCGCGGAGCCATTTCCCCGCGAATGGAGCGAACAGGACATTGCGGAGCAAATTCGGCGCATCGTCAGTGAACACCCCCGTCCGGTGACTGTTCCCGGCCTCTTAAAATGATGCCGGCCAAGCGCTGCACTTTTGGGCGGCCAAACCGCCGCGCCGCGTGCAGTCCTCATTCCATTCGGGCTGCGCCCTCTCTCCATGAGAACTGCACGCGAGGCTTCCCTGCGCCGCAGCCTTGTGCATTGGGCACTGTGAACCTTTGCATTGGGGCTTCAAGCGCTTGTGCATCGGGTCCCCAAAAGTTGTGCGCTGAACCCCGCACACAAATTATTTGGAACTGTTCCGACAACCCTATTTGCATTACTTACCAGTCAAAAGAGCATAATATTCTTGCAGAAAAGTTCAAAATTGAAGAGAATATATATTTAAATTTGCAAACTTATCAATCCACTTATATAATTCTTAGATGATGTATATGTTTAATAATCTATATGGATAGATATGTCAGCATTAACGACAAAATTATTCAAAATGACAGTCACTTTGCAAACCGTCGGAATAGCTATAATTATTTACGACACCCTTGAGTTTAGCATTTGGTTCCGGCAACACGAAATCTACAAAGATTTTTCAGGAAAGTAAGCACTCAACTTTTCTGGAACTCGCCGCTAAACAGTTTGATTGGCTAACACACGTTTGCATTAAATTAATATTAATTTTAATTTAATAAAAAATATAGATAATGTTTAGTAATAATAATCAGATTTTATTCTTTAAATGTTTAGAATTTATATTGAATATATTAATTAAACATCTTACATAACAACTAATTGTCGTTAATGCTCATTTAGAGGAAGAATGATTTTGCATCAAAATTTAAAAACTCAATTTGCATATTCAATATTTCAGCTCAAGAAGATGCAGGAAATGGGAATAGAAGCTGACGGAAATAATACTGATGAAAGAAGTCGCTAATAATTCTATTGATTCCGATAGCAACATCGGCTTATCCGAGATTCGTGGGTATCTGTCAATCTCGAAGGCGGCAGTTTCTCAAATGCTTGGCATGCCTGAGAAAAAAGGAAATATAAACAGAGATATAGATAAAAACAACCGACGGAACCTTAACCGGCATTCGCCAAGCTCCAATCAGCAGAATCAGACGGTAGTTCTACAGAGCCGAATGCAGAAATCGACAAATATTCCGATGAATCTCTCATTAGCGTCGGAGGCACCGGCCAAGAAGCGGCGCCTTGGATCAATCCTTGCCGGAAATCGGCAAAGAGGACGGAGGAAAAAGAAAAATTGAATTGAAGCGCATTAAAGAGGAAGACGAAGCTAAAAAGAAGAAAAATGGCGGCAAAAAGAGCGGATTCAGAAAACGCGCCGCAGTGCGGGCCGCTTCTGAAGGAAAAGCGTATGCCATAATAAATGAATCTATCTTCGGGGCGCTGCGGATATTCCCTGCATTCTTAACCTGCAACGCCCAACTGGGCCGCAAGGGGATCATATTCCTTTCCGGCGGGGAGAACCCAATCAGGGGCGATATTCTCAAAATATCCAGCTTTTTGGGATCGACCGCTATAATGCTTGACTGCAGGCATGCCATAATCAAGGCGGCTCAACTCCTGAGTCCGCCTATAAACGGCAGAAATGCAAAGGCGCAGATTTTAAAAGGCGTAAAAAAGCGGCTTTGGATTGGAGGCGTTGAGTGAACTCCACTTTTCTTGTCGCATGTTCCCTCTAATTCATCAAATGCAAAAACTAATGCTCATCCTTAATATGCCATTTTATAAAAAACAGGGCATGCATTCCCATTTATGGGCTGAGAAGCAGCCTCGGCTTGAAAATAAGCCCTCAGGATGTTGAGGGAGCGAACAATAGGATAGTTTCGAACAGGCAAAAGAAAAAAGGGCATGCCGTGGAGCCAAAGGGGAAGCTTTAATTTAGCATTGCCGCCGTGCTTGAAACGAAATGGCGGATTGCATAATTGGATAAAGACAGGGGATGTCAAATTTTCATTTTAATTATAAATTCATAAAATAATGAGAACATATATATCATCTATAAGATTAAAATGTTGATTTATAAGTTTTACATTTTTAAATATTCGAGTTAACTTTTGAACTTTTCCGCAAGGATTTCATGATCTTTTGACTAGTAAGTAATGTAATTATCTGTCGGGACAGTTCCGAAACTTTATCAGCCATGCGCGGCCTGCTGCGTCGAAGAAGCTTTTAACGTCCGCTTCCACCACACAGACGGCTTTCCTGTACTGTACCGCCTCTATGATTTCCCGCATCGCGCCATGGCAGTTTATTCCCGGCCTGAATCCAAAGCTCAAATCCATGAACTTGGGTTCATGCGTCATTCTCAAGATTTCCGCCACCGCATTTCCCGCCAACTTATCCTCGCGGCAGGATATTCCCAACGGTCTGCCTTTTCCGCTTCCTTCCTTGGGGATATGCGCCAATTTCGGCGGCTCTGGCGGAAAGCCCCCCTTTTCATCCAGCCTGCCAGGCTTTCCAGGTTTGCTTCGAGATCGACCGAACATCCGTCTTTTGAAACTCCGTCCCATCCCCGCGCCTTTTTCGCGTCCATATTTTGACACGCCGCCCTTAATGCCTCCATATTGATGCATGGCAGGATTTTGCGTCCGTCCGTCCGTTTCGCCCGTTTTCACGATGTTGAACCTTATTCCAGGCAATCCGCCTCCCATTTTCTTCGACTCTCCTGTTCGCGCAACGCTTCGCTTGCCTGGGCCCGCATGCGCCGCGCACCTTCCCTCCGCCCGCTTTCACAGGTTTCTTTGGTACTAGGGGCCGGTCGGGCTTCCTGCAGGCTTCCGCTCGCCTTGCCCGTCCCCCCGCTTGATTTCGTGTACTGCTCTCTTGCCGGATCCATCAGGATGTCAACTGCTCCATCAACGCATCTCGCTCGCCAGCCCCGCCAAGCTCTCAGACCCGGAAGAGGCTCGCAAATCCCGCCGCCTTCGGTATTCCCCGCTCGACAGGCTTATATTCCCGCTATGCGTTGACAGCTTGCAAAGACTGCCGACTCACCGGCCGTCAGTGGAATGACTTGGAATGACTTGGAATGACTAACCATAATATTATTTTTAAAATCACAAAATTTATCATAGATAATTGAGCGTAATTTTATTACATTTTATTAATGTGTCTATATTAGTTTCTTAACAGATTCTAAGTCTAAGCACCTTTAAATATTCTAAAGAGATTCAGTGAAAGAGCCTTTGGCAGAATCGCAGATCACATAACTAGACTGTGAATGCACAATCTCAAGTCGTGATTAAATAGTTTGCCAATGACATTACCAAAGCAGCGGGATATAATTTATCAAGATGTTTTAAGCGGTGTAAGCCTCTTACTCAAAACAATGCCTGAACAGATATCATGGGCACGGAGGTGATTTGAACGAGCGAATCCTACATATCCCCTTGGCATTGCCAAAAATATTGCACTATTTCCTTTGGTTTTTTTATGCGTTAAGTTAATGTATATTGCTAAGCCACAGCTTTTTCGCTTGAATTCTAGGCAGCCTCCTTAATAGATTTTTTAAGTAAAGGTTGCGAAACTTTGCTTGCCTGGCGTCATGGGCGCAGATTGCAGATTACATTGATTTATGCCCACAGTGGAAGCCCATCCTTTCTATCATTCTTATGAGTAGATTTTCACGCTCTGCCGTGCCGTTCGAAATATGGCGCTTGAAATGGCTCAATATTTCATTAAGCCATTTGGCAGTTGAAGCGACTACTTTGTTCAAAGCAGGCATGTTCAGTTCTGATGCATCTATAACCCAGTTGACTATGCAATCTGACGCTTCGTTGCAACCTTCAATTTTGCAGAAATATAAAATCTCCTGATAAGAGAAGTACGAATTGATCGGATACTCGCTTTTGCTCAAGCAGCATTCCAGCCGGTCGAATTCTGCGCCGGAAAGCTTGAATAGCGAGCTTGCGCGGAGAGATATGAGTCTTTTATTGCCTTCCCGCCTTCTTCTTTCGAGCCGAAACTGGCAGTTTTTCCAGTGTCATTCAAAGCTTTGGATGCGTTTTCTGTTGCATGAAAGGGATACATGCATGCTTCTGCGTTCGGAATAACTGAATTTACAGTGTTTTTAACGGTTCCCTCATATCTATGTGACCGCTTCCACTGAAATCCAATTTTATAATATTTGCAAATAAAGCAGTGCATCTTCTTTTTTCCGCTTATTTCTATCATAATATTTCTCTCGCCATTAATAATCCAAATTATTTTGATATGTACAGCCCGTCCATAGAGAGGCAGGCGGATTTTCCTGAAACAATATTGCTTTTCATGCGTTTGGAATGCAGGCTTGCAATATCCGCCTCAGACGAATCGCCTTTTCCAGTCTGCCTGCAAGTTCGACACCGACTTATTGGCGAGGGCTTTGCGCAAAGGTTTCTGTTGTTGGTGCTAGAAGTTTCTTAGCCCTCCACTCTATCTTGACGCTTATGAAGAAATAGCTTGGTTTCGAAGCAAAACAGCAAAAATCACTGTTTTTGAAAGGAGATATTTATGAAAAGGAAATCCATTGCAATAATCGTCTTACTGGTAATCATCGCGCAGTTCACACCGACAGTCTATGTTTACGCGGCAAATCATGAGCCAATCGGCACAGCTGATTTCATTGAGCGCAGCTCAGACGGCACCGTTTTCATCCAGGGATGGGTGTACGATCCGGATTCACCAACGTCATCTATCAGCATCCACGTATACTGCGACGACACTTTCTTATTCGAATTAACAACTGGATTCGCTCGGGACGATGTCAACAACGCGTTCGGCATAACCGGCAAGCATGGTTTCAGCTCGTACATTTCAATGCCACAAGCAGGCAATGTCAGGATATACGCCATTGATGCGTCGGGCGGCAACAATCCCATGTTCGCGAGCAAGTATCTTTCAGCTAAGTCAGGTTCTGCCTCCGCATATGCTTCGGTGGATGACGGCGAGTACGTAGTCTACTTTGGATCTTCGAATTCAGTGCTGGATGTGCAGTACAAGTCGACCGACAATGGCAGCAAGGTGGTGCTCGGAGAGTGGAACGGCGGATCTAACCAGGTTTGGAGCTTCACGAAACAATCCGACGGATCCTATAAGCTTTCGCCGATCCACTCTCCGGATAAGTCGCTAGAGGTTTCAAACAATGGGACATCGAACAGCTCAAGGGCCCAGATCTGGACTTCGCACAACGGCTCAAGCAGCAGATGGTATCTCGTGAAAAACGGGGACTATTACTCTTTTCTGAACGTAAATGCGAAATCCAGCGGAGTAGATCTGTACCTTGACGTGGACAATGGAGGAACGGCGAACGGGACTCTTGTCCATACATGGCAAAACAACGCTGGCTCAACAAGCCGATTCAGACTGGTCAAGCAGTCGAACGTCCCGAAACCGGTGGTAGTGCCCGCTCCGCCTTCGCCGGTTGGCTGGCCTACCCTCTCAACCACTGAGTACGCGATAGCCATAGCCCCAGCAAACATTGATGTGTTCACTTCTTCAAGCCTCAAGACCCGAGGCACCTCAGATCCGAGAAAAGAGTACAGCGCGTATGTTTCCTATGGGGATGAAGTTTATGTATATGAAATCAGGGCGGATTACGCACTGGTCAACTACCCGACGTCGTCAGGCAGGAGAACGGGCTACATCAGGACGAGGGATCTCGCCGACACCAGCGCTCCGCTTGAGAAAATACTCAACGGCAATGCGTCAAACATCACAACATACAGAACAGCTGGCGGCTCAAACTACGGATATACGGAGCGGGGCGACGACGTCTATGTTCTGAGGAGCCAAAACGGCTGGTGCCAAATCCTATACACCGCGAGCAACGCCTACCAGGCCTACAAAATCGGCTGGATAAGCAACTCTGGCTACAGCTCGCTGGCAGGAACGAAGCTGTCTTATGACAGCTACTCAACTGTTAACGCCACAAGGAATCAGGTGGTTGAGAAAGCTAGGTCATTGGTGAACAGAGTCCCATATTTCTGGGGCGGGAAATACCACTCGATTGGGGAAAGCTCTGAGTGGCGCAAATTGAGGACTGTGACCGCATCTGGAAGCAGAACAAGCGGGCATAGAATACCTTACGGACTTGATTGCTCAGGTTTTGTGGACTGGGTTTTCTACCAATTCGGATACGTAGGGTTCACGAACAAAAATGCCGCAACCCAGATAAACTCCATATCCAAAATCTCCAAATCGGAATTGAAGCCTGGAGATATCGGATGGACATCAGGCCATATCGGAATTTACGCTGGCAACGGCTATTGGATCCATGCCTCCGGCAATTCTCCCGCGACATTGAGCGATAGTCTTTACTGCGAAGGCGGAAAAGTGATTTACGACACCTATTCAGGCTTCACGAGGTTCGGGCGCATAGGTAAATTTGCTGGAGAGTAGTTTCGCCCTTGAAACAAGATCTGCTTTCAGTTGGCTTAAGGCTTGCGGGGAAGGTTGCTTAGTCTCTTCCCCGCTCTGCCAAGCCTATAAATAAATCGCATTTACTATGCGAAAAAGTTAAAACGCCATGCTTTATTGGCATTAAATTTGAGCAAAGGTTAAAATCGTTTGGTTATAATTGACAACTTACACCTAACTATTATTCTCAAATGAAATGATAACAAATTCATACTTGACTATTATTATTCTCTAAAAGGCCAGTTTTGATTTGAAATAAATGTATCTGAAGTTAGTTCAGTGTGAACTCATCGCTTCTTAATGTCGAGCAGGACGCGATACTCCTGGCGAATTCCAGCAGAAATTCGCCCCCAATATTAACTGCTAATAGTCTGCATATACTTATTTTCACAGAAAATGCTTTTTTCGGGCTTTATTGTACAGGTAGTGCGAAATGCAGATTCTGCATTTCGTACCCTCAATGGATAATCAAGCTCAGAAAAAGGAACATTGAATGAAAATCGGTAAAGCAGTTCTAAGCGCTGATTTGTTACAGAATTCAAAATGAATCCGTCGAATACTCCATTTAAAATGCTGACTTGTAGTTTATAGAGTATTAAGCTTGGGGTTTTCATTTTTTTAATTTTCATCAGCTTCTCCAAGGTTGCATATAAATATTTTTATGATATAATATGCTCATGCGCATCAAATTTTACTTTTTGCAAGGGAATCCAACTGTAAACTAAATGCATTCGATCGCGCATCTATATATTTTCAGGGAATGAACGTCTCCCCTCGAAATTTGAGGCGCAAAA
Organism: Clostridiales bacterium; assembly: GCA_031269465.1. GTDB lineage: Bacteria > Bacillota > Clostridia > Lachnospirales > WQUN01 > JAISWZ01. The sequence goes on from JAISZB010000104.1 coordinate 12,550, forward strand.
TAATTCGTCCCTTAATCTTTAGCGTCATGAAAAGCTGATGACTTCTGCCATGTAAACTTTGCGCATGATGCGCATTGCTATACATTGCTGGATTTATCAGCTTTTGTGCATTTGTAGGGAAAGGATGCCGTCTATGCTTTTTTCTCTTGCCATTATGTTTCTCTCAGCAATCGTTTTAAGCGCGGTTATGGAGAAGCTGAAACTGCCCGGACTTGTGGGCATGCTTCTTACAGGAGCAGTTTTAGGGCCTTATGCCCTTGATCTAGTATCTCCTAAGTTGCTGGCAATCTCCGCTGATTTGAGGCAAATTGCACTCATTGTAATATTAGTCAGAGCAGGCCTGGCGCTTAACGTCAGCGATTTGAAAAAAGTCGGAAGAGCCTCGATTCTCATGTGCTTTGGGCCTGCAACATTTGAAATTGCAGCAGTCATTGTCTTTGCTCCCATGCTCTTTCCAATCACACATTTGGATGCCGCGATTATGGGAGCGGTTCTAGGCGCGGTATCTCCGGCTGTCATAGTCCCCAAAATGCTTGCGCTTATAGAAAAAGGCTACGGCAAGGCGAGAAGCGTTCCTCAGCTTGTGATGGCCGGAGCGGCTGTTGACGACATCTATGTGATCGTCTTGTTTGCAACATTTATTGGGATGAAAAGTGGAAACGGCTTTAATCCGGCAAACCTTGCCAAAATCCCAATATCTGTCATTCTAGGGCTCTCGGTTGGAGTCTTAATCGGGATTGTTTTGATAAAGCTTTTTCAAAAAGTTCATATGAGGGACACCTTTAAAATACTTATACTGCTTAGCTCCGCGTTCCTATTGGTTTCATTTGAAGAACTTATGAAGCCGTATGCCCCCGTATCAGGACTTCTGGCTGTTATGGCAATGGGTTGCGCTATTCTCAAGCAGAACGGCGCAGTGGCGAAGCGGTTGTCAATAAAGTTCTCTAAGATATGGATCGCCTCTGAACTTATGCTTTTCGTGCTTGTGGGAGCGGAAGTTGACGCTGTCTACGCTCTTAAGTCAGGTTTTTCAGCCGTTGTTCTGATTATCGCGGCGCTTCTCTTCAGGATGCTGGGAGTGCTCATTTGCCTTGCCAAAACCCCGCTAAGAGCGAAGGAACGCATTTTCTGCGCCATTTCATATACTCCAAAAGCGACCGTCCAGGCTGCAATAGGCGGGCTTCCCCTCGCCTACGGCTTATCCTCCGGAAAAGCCATCTTGACGGTTGCGGCGATGGCGATACTGATAACCGCGCCGCTTGGATCGGCAGGCATAAACGCTTCCTATAAAAAGCTTTTAGAAGATGGCTTCAAAGAAGAATTACATTAAGCCTCGACCTGAAGTCCAATGAGACAATGGATATTCAGAATGTTAATTGCAATTTTGAGACAATCGCATGATTATGGCTTCAAGGCCTTCAGGATATTATTAGCCTTTCTGTTAGACAGGAGCTAATCTGGCTTCAGTTTACAACCGAAGTGTTTAAAATCTACATCAATATATATTGCCCTGCAAATTTCCACTATTGATAAATCGGCGTGACCTTTTGATAAAGTCACAGCAAACATTATTTCGCATTATTGTTCTTCATTCTGGCAACCTGGGTGAATTCTCTGAATTCATGCGTTAAAAATATCAGAGCTAGCAGACAGCCAAGCTCCAAAACAGGCGCTTATAACTGCAGACGTTTGCCGCATCCTCATATGGCTGCCGTTCCTAATGGTGCTTGCGGAAGCTGAATCCAGCTTTCAAACTGCACCCCTCGACCTGCAAAGTTGAGAATTCGATTCTCTAGGTCATGAAACTCTTGCGGAATGAAAAATTCCACCATAACCCCAGTTTCGCAAATAGCAGACCAAAAAGTGATTAAAATACCCCGTGCTGTTTCTTCATAGCGGCGCACTAATCTCCTTCATCAGGTTTCCTCTTTCTCATTTTCGGCTTAGTCAAGCCGTAGCTTGCTTCAATCTGCCTCTTGACTTCCGGGGGCGGTACGTCGCCGCCAAGCGTTACCGTGTTCCAATGGGTCTTATTAAAGTGATAGCCGGGGTTTACATCCTTAAATATCCGCCGCAGCAAATCAGCTTCAAACGGGTCGCATTTCAGGCTTATCGATAGCCGCCCGTCCTTTTCTCCCACGAGCGCGAACATCTTCTTGTTGGCTTCGTGCCTGATAACGGGCGTAACATCGTCAAACGGGTAGTCCTCATAGCTTTGCGGCAACTCAAGGCAGAGATCGATTAGTTCGCGCCGGGTCATTTCAATCGCACCCCTTAGAACCTTTTTGGGATCTATTATCGACATTATATGGTTATTATTGCAGGTGCCTATAAGCAACTATTTTGGTTAAAATAACCATGTATAGAATAATCATACAGGTGATATTTACTAAAATTGTTAAGTTGCGGCTTTGCATCTTCCCGCAAAATCCTTATAAAAACAAGCTTGGCCATCTTGCACGGCTATGCGTAGCTTTCTTTCGCGATTTTTCCACAGCCTTCGGCATTTATCCATCCAGGCGAACGATCTTTCCACGATCCACCGCTTGGGAACTGCGGCAGTATTCTTTAAATCGGGCCTTTCGGCGGCTTGAACCGCGGCGCCTGCCGAGAGCTCCGCCTCAGCGGCGAAATCAGCGCCAGCATTTCCGCCGTCCGCGAGGGCCGTCTCGACGGAATCCTTCAAATCCGCCGATTCCCGCCCTATTATGAGCAGCGCGCCGCTGCGGCCTGAAGCATTCGCCGGCGCGGCGCCGGCGGCGGACGGCAGTCCGAGGGCGCCGGCCGCTGTGTGGATTTCCGCCACTGAGATCAACTATCCGCCATTTATTTCCTCAGTATCTGCATTTTTTACTCTCCTTGAATCGACGATGATCATCGACGGCTTGCTTTTTCTTCCATTTACAGTCCGCTCCCCCAGCATCAGCTCGTCGAGGGCATTGTCGATCGCGCTCTTTCCAGATCCGCCCTTTTCCGGCCAAGATCTGAAATGGTAATAGACTGCGTTCCAATCCCCTTTTTTAAAAACTATATCATAATTGGGGAGGATTGAAAATTATTATATGCAGTTAATTATAATCCTTGTTAGCATTTGCCATTATATTGAATATATGGTAATATAGGTGTAATCTAATTTCATTAATTAATATTAGATCCCAAACTGGTTCTTAAACGCGCAACCATCAATGTGGTCGTTCACCGCGCCGATGGATTGCAGATAGCTGTAAACAATCGTGCTGCCGACAAACTTAAAGCCGAGCCGCTTCATATCCTTGCTGATTCTATCAGACAGCGGCGAGGTCACAGGCATTTCGGCTTGCTCGCGCCAATGGTTTACAATCGGCTTGCCACCTACATACTTCCAAATAAAATCAGACAGCGAACCAAGCTCCAAGACAGCTTGCGCGTTGACAATCGCGGCATTCACCTTCAGCTTATTCCGCACGATGCCGCTGTTTTGAAGCAGTTCAGCGACTTTGCGCTCGTCGTAGGCGGCGATTCTGGCTATGTCCCAATCGTCGAACGCATCGCGGTAGTTCTCGCGCTTGCGCAGTATGCACGACCACGACAAACCCGCCTGAGCTCCCTCAAGAGTCAGCATTTCAAAGAGCGTCCGCTCGTCGCGGCACGGCTTGCCCCATTGCGCATCGTGGTACTCTCGCATTAGCTCGTCCGTCGCATCGCCCCACGGACAACGGATAATTTCGCTCATTCCACATTCCTCCGTTCAGCAACACCACTTTATTTTCACGGGGTTTCAGCTCGTTTTCCTTCGACATGGCTTTCAGCGCATCGGTCAAATCTACGCAAATCTTATCCTCGATAGCGACGTATTCGACTTCATGCACGACCAACCCAAGCCTAAGCCAAAAATCTCGTTGAAGCTAATTTTAGCATACCTGTTATTAGCGAATGCGTCCACAGATACTTCTTGATCGATGTGGAGCGTCGTGTCGCGGCTATTTACAATGTTCTAAATTTTCTTCTTCCGACTTGCAATGTCCATGCTAGGCCTTCTAGGATCCTCTGAAAAACGCATCGCGTCGGTCGGATGTATCTATGACATCTGACAGCGACTGCGCAATTAGATTAATCGATTAATTTGAGAATATATGAGCAAAATATTTTCGCTGATCGCTTCGAGATGCCAATTGACCGTAATGTCATTTTAATAATACAGGACGATCATAATTGCGCATATTTTTTCATTCGGGTATCCTGGCTGTGATTTTGCTTCAGTATTATACAACATAGCTTCAACGGGATAAATATGAACTGCCTAGTGCGCCCATAATCAGACAGGCGCGATAATTGCCTGCGCGGCTGCACAAGGATGCCGCCTTTAGAAAGCGGCAGGCAAAGTATCAAGCGACGAAAAATCGCAGCCTGTCATTCCACGGCTTATCTGAAAGGGAGGCAGGAATTGCCGAAGCCCAAGCTCTTAACGGCCGCGCTGCTCAGGAATGAAAATTCGCGCGAGAGGATGAAAGCCAAACCGCCTGGCGCTGCAACCAAAGCCGGGCGGCTTCAGCTCACGCGCGAAAAGGGATGCGAGGGCGCGAGAGAGATTTTCAATGACGGCGCCCATCGGCGGCTTAACTATGCGACGCCTGAAAATCAGCGACCGCAAGTCGGCAAATGGCGAAAGCCACATCCGGCGGCGCGGCAAGCCAATCTTTGCGCAGCTGGATGGGGATTGCCCAAACTCAGGCAGCAATGTCCGGGCAAGGCGGCGCAACTCCCGCAGCAGCCAGTTGAGAGTCCTGAATCGGCGGGGGCGGCCTATCAGAAGTGAAGGCGCGGAGGTGCCATGGGGAATCCAACCGAGGCGTTAAGAAGCTTGGCCGGATTATTTCGGCAAGTCATAGATGAATGGCGAGCCGCATACGCCGAGCGGCATGCGTACGGCTCTGGAGGGAGAGCGGCGCTACTTCACTGCAGCACTTTACTTACCTCAATATGAGCATCTGATTGCAAAACGGTATCACTTTTAATTATATGACGATGCTTTTATTTATACATGCGATTTTGGATCAACATATCCATGCGCCCTCTGATATTCTGATCACAAAATTGCATATCTCCAATTGTCTAAACGCCATTTCAGCGTATATTTCCTGTGTGTTTCTGCAGCCGCTTTATCGCAACTCAAATCTGTCCATGTTGGGCAGCCGCAGATATTCTTCCCGAAACAGCCCTCCAGCAAAAACAAATGAGCGCAAAGCCCGCTAAAGTGCCAAAATAAGAGAATGCTCCGAAAGCCAGACTTGACAAATCCGATAGGAACGGACGGCTATTCTGATAGAAGTAATTCCCGCCTGTCAAGGCGTTCGTTATTATAGCTGCCGGAAAATACACTGTAAATATCAAAGCGGCGTTTTTGAAAGCGCGAAATTCCGGCCTCCATCCGAGAATCATCACGGAGTAAATGCTCATTATCACTACTTGCAGATGATATATCATATATGACAATCCATTGATATGGGCAAAATTATAAACATCCTTAGGGTAGAAAAGGGAGGCCAGCGCAAAAAGGCTGAAGAATATAGACGCGTCCTGCGCCGCCCGAATCTTGAAAATCAAGTGGATTACAGCCAGCACAGCGGTTAGCCTGCACATATGAAAAGGCAACGATATAGCCAGATCGAAATCCATGACTATGAAATACCATCCATAAAGAAGAAAAATCTGCTGGAATAGTAAAATTCCCAGAAAAACCCTTTCAGTCGCCTCCTTACGGATCCTTACATATTCTCTATTCTTTATGAACAGAAAAATCGAGATTGCGCAGAAACACAAATACACTACATGCTGCGCCGAAAAGATGCCCACCATCGGCGCGTCCTTTGCGAAATATCCCACTGCCCTCACCCCTTCACTATTCTAAAATTACGCTAAATCCTCAATCCACTCAAATTATAATATTCTATAGCTGGGCAAGCAAGATGCTTGTGTAAGAGATTTTTGAATTTTGAGCAAATCCTATTAAAAACTTTAAATTACCATAAATGTTCTAAATTGGTTATTTATGTGTATGTAGATTTATAAGACCATTTTCAAGTTTCAAATAGAATCTTAACGTGAAAACTCCCCTGGGTAGGGAGGTCAAAAGGGCATGACAAAACAAGCGTTCACAAATGAACACTTAATAAGCGCCAAAACACTATATTACGACAAGCTATGCAGATGTTTGCATAATAGCATTTCGTAATACGTCAGCGGGTATTGCAGCGCCAAGTTTGGAGAGTTGCTTGATGTGTGAGTTGATCTTTTTTTCCCGGTTAAACTGATTGCAGTAGTCCGCGCCGAGGTCTTTGAATTCATTACCAGAAAGTACAAAATAAATCGCGATAAGCAAAGAATGTGCAACAGCCATAGCTGCTCTATTTTTGCCGCGGTGTGTAACTAGTCGCCCGCATTGTGCAAAAAAAAAGCTGTCTTTCTTCTTTCTGGCTGATTTGGCGCATTGAGCGAGTGTTGATTTAAGGGCTTTGTTAGCGGGCGGAGTTCTCCCGCTCTTGCGCTTGCCCGCGCTCTCGCTATTGCCAGGACAGACACCTGCCCGCTTGCTCAATTGGCGTTGGCTGCGGAAACGGCTCATATCCGCGCCTGCCTCGGCTATTATCCGCTCCGCGCTGACTTTGCCGATGCCGGGGATAGCGTCAAGCGCTTCAACCGCCGCCTTATAATTATCGTTGAGGCTGCGCTGAATCATGGCGTCGGCCTTCTCAATTTGGGCTGTTTGCTCGCGGATAACGTTCATGATGCGACTGAAAAACTCACGCTGCGTCGGGGTTATTGAACCTTCAAGAGATAGAAAGAGCTCCTCCGCGCTTGACTTCAAATTGCGATGCATTCGCTCGGCAACGTCATCGACTGTAAAGTCGGCTTTGCCAATAACAAGTTCAAGCAGTTCCGTAGCGCTTTTGCCTTCTACATCAGACAGCCGACTGCCAAGCTTAATGCTAGCGCCTTCAAGAAATTTTTGCAGTCGGTTGATGTTGCGGGCGCGCTCCTCAATTTGCGGTTTGCGAAACCGTGTCATATCACGTAGTTCCCGTTGTTCTCGCTCTGGCGCAAAACTAGGATTCAGAAGCCCTTGACTCAGACAGCGCGCTATCCATTGCGCATCGTTAACGCCTGTCTTTCGGCCAGGTACATTCTTGATATGATATGCGTTGCAAACCATGATGGGCAGGTTCTCCCGCTCAAAAATGTTGTACAATGGTTTCCAATATGAACCAGTACTCTCCATTGCGGTCATTTGGCAGCCATTGTCTTTGAGCCGCGCGACTAATTCGCGTATCTCGTGTGTTAGTGTGCCGAACTCCCCAACTTCCGATTTGCGTCCTTTACGCAAACAGGCGACAAGGAGTTTCTTGTGCGCGTCTATACCCGCACAACGCTCGTAGTATACTTCTTCTTCCATAAAGAATTGCCTCCTTGGCAGTATATTTACGGCGCGGTTCCCGCCTTTATTACGATTCAGCGTACGTCCTTTCGCCTGATGGCTTGGTACAATCCGCAGTGCGAAACGGGAACCATTCCCACATTAGCTAACGAGCTCGAAGCCCAAAATAAAATCGAGCTAATGCCGTATTAATACTATTATTGACACAATCCTTGATTCGCAATACCTCTATACAGCCTCAATGGAAGAGATAGTACCCGTTTTCGTTCACCGTGGCGTTGAAAAAACGTGGACATTAGCTATAAAATAGAAGTCTAACAAGGCATAACTTCTGCCTGTTGTCGAGTTCCGCGGGTATTTTACTGCCGTTCGGCAACCATGCCGATATTATTTCGGTCATTGAATAACCTCCCGCTGTCAGCCGCCGAAATAAGAAACAGCCGTAAATCCCTCACGAGCACCTCCCCGAGGGCGTTCATGTGATTTACGGCTGCATTATAGGCTTCATTAAAATCTTTTTCATTTTATAAAAGCGTCAGATTGCAAATATGCCTCAACGGTTTATTATTATTATTTGTCCCGGAAACGATAACTGCCGTTATCTCAACGGACGGCTGATTTCTTGCGGCGTCAAGGAAAATGAACGCCAGCGCGATATAAGTCAGCACAGCCAGCAAAACCACACAGGAGACAGCTATCGCTGCAACAGTCCAGGCTTTTTTAACTTTACGCCTGGCAAATACAACCAGTATCACCAGAACTGCCGCTATTATCACGACTAGTACACCTGCCAACCAAAGCGGCATTTTCTCCCCCCTCGTGGTAACAGTTAAAATCGCTAAGGCGCTATGCGATTATCGCAGATGAGCATGCTGCGCTTTTCTTTTCCGTTACTATTCAACAATGACCGCTCGCTATACTGATTTGCACCCAAATGTTCCGATTATGATGTTTGATTATACAATTAGCGCGAAATGCTCATATCGTCATTTCGCACCTTGAAAGAGGGTAATCAGGCACTAAAATCGATCCATTTGACTGCAATTCAGTATATAAAGAGCGTCATTCTGCTTTCGACATTAGTTTTTAATTGCGCTCGGAGCGATACCCAAACTATCCGCCTTCGCGAATTCGCCGTCTATGCCGCTGATCTCCAAGGATTGGCTATCATAAATATATACACTAGTACTGCCCGTCAATTCATAGTACAGCGTTTCCGATCCGAAATCGTCGCATGCGCCAAGCTGGAGAACATGGCCTTCTCCGTTATACAGCCCGTAAAGCGCACCGCCCGGTATATCAAGCCAGATATCGTTAATAGGCTCATGCCACACACCCGCAATGGGTCTTTCCGGCGCATAGCGAATGCTCGCCATCAACCCCAGGCACCCCTCACCTGACTCTGCGGCGAACTCAATGGCGATAGCCTCGCCATAGTCTTTCATATTCTCATTTTTCGTATTGTACAGCACATAAAAGCAGCTGCCGTTATCTAAAAGATAAGCGTAATGATGCCGGAAGCTTACCTCGCCAAAAAATTCCGCTTCTTCATAGAGGCAAAGATAGTTTTCTGTTTTGGCGCGTACATCAAAACCTCCATGATATGTTTCAAAAATCAGCCATTCAAATACATCATCCAGCGAATTGGCGGAAATCTCATTGACGGATATATTGACCTGCGCTTGGCTTTCCAACATTCTGTCGAGCACAAACACCTCGTTCATGCCATATTGCCCGCCCATTTCCAACTGTTCCGCGCCCTCAAAAATATCCGGCAGCGTGACCCGGCTGCCGGTAATCGGCTCCACATAGCTCAAGCCGCCGTCCCGGGCTGTAGAATCCGCCTGATTCGCCTCTTTCCACTCGTCCGCAGCTTGACCGTCGTCACCTACATAGCCTCGCACGATAATCGCGCCATAAAGCGCGGCGGACCACGGCAATATGTCCAGGTATACCGTTTTTTCGGAATCATCCGTTCTGGCGACCCGCAGTTTGATGCGCGCCAGCTCGCCGTAGTCTGGGTAGCTTCCGCCGGTATTGGGGACAAGATTGATGGATTCAACCGAAAAGCTTCTGAATGAGGCGCCGAAGCTGATATAATGAACCAGGAATTGTTCTTTGGCAGCATCGTAGGTGAACAGATCGCTATAATCGTTGCCGCCCCCCGTTCGGTAATCATCGCTGACGGTCGCCGCGACCGCGAAGGCGCGATCCTCCATCTCGTTAGCTTTAGCCACATAATCAGCATCCTTCAACTTGAAGCCGGAACCGCCTTCACCTTGCAGCGAAATGATGATCGAGGCAATATGCCAGGTAGTCCGCATATCTTCCCCGAAAGCCTGTGCGGGTATATATTCCCGTTCCGTTTCGTAAAGTGAAATACACGCACCGAGCAAAAGCGGTTGCATCTTCAGCAGAGCCGCATCGATATCGGCAGAAAAAAAGTTCTCGACACCCTCGCCGATTTGCATGTTCTGAGTGGAAAATAGACCTTCCATAGCCAAGGGCGTTTCCTTTCTAGCACCTCCGCAACTGGTTATAAAAGAGAATATTATGCATAAAAACACTAGCAGAATGTTTTTTGACATCGTCTTTAGCCCTCCACGACTATATATGCTGATTTTCATAGAAAACTGCCTTTTTTGGAGCTTGATTATACAGCGAGTGCGATTGAGATCGGCATTTCGCGCCTCTCAATGGACAGTCAGGCGCCAAAAAGGAACCTTTGATGAAAATCGGTAAAACTAAGGTTTGCTACGCCCGCATCCTAATGGGTTGCTTGAACGCGCGCTCTCAAAATCTTGCCTTTATTGGCCGAGCGCACGTTCAAGCTACCATTAAAAGGCTCTAAGAGTCCATGTTTGCTTACTTGAGAACGTCCAAGACCGACGACAGCACGGATTCTGGAATATCCATTGTCGTCAAATCCTGTGTCAGCGTCTGGGCGATTTGCGCGTAATAATCGTGGAACTGCTGCGGATACACCAGGACTGCAGTTATGAGTGACCTCCCATTCGCCGCGCCTAAATAATAATACATAAGGCCGTCGCCTTCGATGGATTTGCTAAACACGCCGAATCCCAATTCAGGCTCGTAAAAGGCGTCGACACGCTGGCTCTCGGCCCCTTCGCTCGCGGACTCGTATTCGTTTTGCATTGCCTGAGTTCCGCCAATGTCCGCCCAGTCTCCGGAAATGTTGATATACGCGCCGTTTTCGTCGCTAACCTGAATCCCTTCCTCGGATTCGGCTGTAACAAAAAAGCCGCCCGGAATGTTTACGCTGTAGCTATATGTTTCGTTATAGTAAGATTCGAGATAATCTCCGAGGTCGCCGGCGTCTCCGAGGTCTCCGGTGTCTTCGAGGTCTCCGGCGTCTTCGGGTTCTCCGTGGTCATCGCCGGCGGCGGCAGCCATAACGCTCGACAACCCGAAAATGGTATGTTCGTTTCCGGTATATGCAAGCTCAATAGACAAGGGCAAAGCCGGCTCATCCTCCCACTGGGTGTCAACGGCCAGCACAATAGTCGCCTTGCCGTTGTCGTTGTACTCGACGTATACATCCGATGGGGTTACGTTTGCGGATATGCCATCCGCAATCAAGAATGAATAAGCGTCCTCCGCAGAGTCATATTTGACTATATCATCCGATTCAAGCGGTATAGCCGGAATCTCGTCCGCGCCGTAGAAATACGCATTGAAATATTGCCCGACGACCTCCGCCGGCGCGGTGACGTCCTCTCCCCAGACGATTGCGGGATCCTCGGCGTAATGAGTTATGATGTATGAGATAACGCTCCAAGCGAATGCCGCATCGCTTTGCTCGCCGAAATCGCCGTAAAACTCAGCGCCACTGGAACCTCTATCGGCGGCGCAGGAGATGGGTATGGCTAAGCCTTTCAGAATAGCAGACACTGAGCCGCCTGCTATGCTGTCCATCTCATCGGTTATGGCGAGAGCGCCAAAGTCTATCATGCCTGCGCCCGACGGCGGCGTCCAGCTTGCGCTGCCGCCGCTGTCCGGCTTTATAGTCGGGCGCTTCTGATTATCAGTCTGCCTAGATGTCGTTGCAGGCGGCGCATCTGTCGCGGAACCGCCGTTCGATTCGCCGCCGCAAGCTGTCATTCCGAGAGCTAATGCGCACACCATAAACAAAATAACAAATCTCCTCATTCTTATATCCTCCTTTATTTAAAAAAATATTCTTACGAAAATAATGACTGCCATGCCCATTAAGACATATCGGACAGCTTCACCCTTTAAGCACCTCTTGCGCTCCTCGGTCAGAAGAAACGACAGAGAATCCTTTAGCGGGTTATAGCGAACCGGGCAAATGTCGCCGATGCCGAGATGCGGACTTATGTCGCCGGCGCGGAGGACTCCATCTCGTGTCAGGCTCCCGTCCTCGAATTGATAAGCGTAGTCGAACCTGTACACGTGCTTGTATTGGTTCTGCACACCGCCATGATTGTAATTTCTGTCACTGGATGCCATCTCCTGCCAAGCCCCGCGTTTCCTAACCTCGGCGATTACGGCGTCAGCGCTTGCCCGGCACCGCAAGCTCATCCAGGCGAGCCGAATTACTTTGCGCAAGCCATAAATGATAAAGCCAACGCTAAACAACAGTAAAATAACCCTGGCTAACTCCCCGCTTATAGGCATAAAAATACCTCCATTTCTCTAATGCTCGCTCCGGTGCAACGAGTTTACTCGATTTCCCCGGTTTGCTGATACGACAGCGGGGGATCGAACTCGTCCAAAAATTCCGGGTCAAATAGACGTTCAGCGTTCAGTTGAACCAGCCTGCCATTGTCCGGCGAAAAGGAAAAGAAATGCGTCCAGGTCTCAGCCTGGAGATAATCAACATTGGCTTCAAGAAGAAAACTAACGGCTTCGTCAATGATTAAGAACCCCTTGACGGCCACATTACTGATGGTTGCTCCAGCTGATTCCGGCTCGAATAGTTCTGCTGCGCTGGCGGCAATGTCCGCTTCAGTCAGATTGCGCTCTGCCATAATGTCTTCGGCATAGACGGCGAGGTTGTTTACTTTATCGAAATTTATCGTGAATAATTCGCCGTCCGTTCCGTAAATCGGATATTGTATATGTGTAACGACAACTTGCAGCATATCATCCGTTGTGAACGGATACGAACGGATTTCAATCGTTTCTATGTCGGGATCGGCGGTCGTGATAAACTCGTTATATTCCTGCTGTATGCCGTTTTTTAACATGTCGTTGATCGATTCTATATCCGGGTTTTTCCAGTTGTATTCCTCAAGCGCCGCCTGCTGCCCGTCATATGTAATTATCGGGATTTCCGCGATGCTGCCGCCAGTGTATTCCTGCGTCGTCATGCCGATGCATGTTTCCAAGTTGTCGATTTCCATCTCTACGGGCGGCTCGTCGCCTTCAAGGAAAATTTCTTTGTCGCCGATAATGATTCGACGGTGAGAGTCTTTGATAGCGTCGTAATAATAGTAAACTTCCTCGTCGGGTTTTTTAAAATATGTGCCAAGGTTTTCGTACCTTCCGGACAAATCAGTATAAACGGAGAACGAATGGCAATCCACGCCGTCTATTGTCTCTGTGCCGTTATACGCTGCCTGCCGCGCAGCATCCTCTGGATTGGCAGGCGTAATGCTTTGCGAGATGAGAAGAATCGCGGCGATCATGCTTTCAGTCTCGAGCGGCCATTCCGTCTCCTCGGCGGCTATTGACGCCGGGCTTTCAGCGGGCGCGTCCTTTTCTGCTTCAGCAGGCAATGTTGCCTCCCCGGAGGTTATTGACACCGCCGGCGAGCTTTCCGCAGGCACATCCTCGTCAGAGCAGGCTGTCAACATAGCCATCGCGATTACCAGGGCAAATACCAACTTCATTTTCATACCAAGCCTCCACATTATTATTTTTTGCTCAGCTAACTTCGTCCTTTGCGCAAAGGGTTTATCAAATTTCACCTTCCGCTGTCAACCGCCAGATTAAAAAAACCGTAAATCCATCGCAAGCCCCCTGCGGGCGCTCACGTGAGATTTACGGTTTCATTATAGACTTTTTAACTTGATTAAAGCGGGCGATTGCAAAATTGCCACAGCGAGTCGACTATTCATCAACCCGAAAGCAATAACTGCTGTCATCATGCTGAATCGGGATGGTATATCCCGTGTCGGCGAGTTTTCTGCGCAGTCGGGAAACTACAGTGCGGAGCGCTTGACTATCGTTGGCAAAAGGCATTTTCCAAACCGTTTCGTAGAGTTGCTTCGCGCTGATGCACTTGTTTTCGTTTTGCGCCATAAAAAGCAGAATGGCAAATTCTTTTGGCTTGAGTAATATATCCACACCATGAAGATATGCCCTTGCCGCGAGGACATCCAGTTCCAGAGGGCCTTTTCTGACTTTGCCTTTGACTTTCCCGGTACGTCGCAGTACAGCCTCGATACGCGCGGCAAGGACAGTGTACTCATAGGGTTTGGCAACATAATCATCCGCGCCGTCCGAAAGCCCCTTGACCATATCGTCGGAAGTTCCCAGCGCGGTCAGCATCAGCACGGGAATATCGGATGTATCTCTGTCAGCACGCAGTTCCCGCAACAAGTCAAGACCATTGCCGTCTGGCAACATGATGTCCAGCACGATCACGTCAGGTCGTTGCCTGACTAGGCTTTTCCTCGCTTCTGACAGGCTCGGTGCAATGTTTACCGAGTAGCCTTGCAGTTCCAGCATATCCTTGTTGGCAATCTGGATGCGGGGATTGTCCTCGACGAGCAGCACACAGGCTTTCAGATTCGCCATAAATTAACGCTCCTTTGCTTTACGCTTGCTAAACCGGAATCGAGAAAGCGACCTTTGTTCCCTTGCCTGGTACACTCTCAATGCTTACTTCACCTCCGTGGGCGCTGATGATTTGCTTGCATATAGATAGCCCCAGCCCGCTGCCACCGCTGTCTGACACGCCCCGCTCGAAAACACGAGCCATCAGTTCCGGCGCGATTCCTTCGCCATCGTCCGTAACCGTGACAACAATTGCTTTGTTCCGGCACTCGGCGTGAATTCGGATATGGCCGTTCTTCGTCTTAGCTATGGAGTTGGACAAGAGATTGGAAACCACTTGCACCATCGCGTCAGCGTTGCCGCGGATTTTGGGCAACTCGTTTTGTACGTCAATGATCAGGTCAGTACCGTCTTTTTCAATCAGGGCGCGGTAGGCGTCGCCAGTCGTCTGGATCAGCGCGCCCAAATCCAGCGGGGCAATGCCGTCGGAGTTTTGCATAGAGGACAGGCGCAGGGCATTGTTGACCAGCCGCGCCATCCGCATGACTTCTTCCTGCACCAGCGTAAAGGATTCTTTGATTTTCTCATCATCGCCCTGCCGCGCCAGCTCAAAGAGCTTCTCCGCCCGCTGGATATGAACGGAGATGACGGTGAGCGGCGTTTTCATTTCGTGGGAGACATTGGCGAACAGTTCCGTTTTCATCTGGCTGGCTTGTTCCAGCCGCAGATTCTGTTCGTCCAGCATTTTCTGCTGCGCCCGGTAGAGCCGCGTTTGGGCAAACATTACCGCTGAAAGCGCGATGCCGCATACTATAAAGTCTATCATATTGCCTATGAGATATCCTTTTTCGTCGGGATACGCATTGACAAGTTCCGGTTGCGCATAGGCGAACACGCAGGCTATTGAAAACGCAGCGAGTTCAAAAGCGCTTACGATCAACGCGATCTTTCCCTCTAGCATAAAAGCGGTAAAAACTAAAGCAAAGATGAAAAACGATATTTTACCGCCGTGATAACCGCCCATTTTGAAAAACAATATCGGGAAATAGCCGATAAAAATCACCGCGATTGTAATCAGATAGCAGAGCTGATAGCGTCCGCTGCGGCTCGCGATATACATCAGCGCAAAAGATAAAACTGCGCTTGCCGCTCCGGTTGCGAAACGAAGCAATCCGCCGCCGTTGACGGAGTTTACGATGCCCATTGTAAGCCCTACTAACATTCCTGCAGACGCAAGAATGTTAAACAGCCGGACGCGAAGATCGAGATCCGGAGAGAAATAAGCTTTGAAGAGAAATAATATGTTTTTCAAGAGGGCAGCCTCCGTTTGATTTCGTTATGACCTGGTTTTGACTATAAAGATTAGCGGGTGATCCATCCATTTCATTGCCCATATAGGCAAAAGGTCCAGTGTCAGATTCGTTAATTCTTCCACATCAATTATACTGATTTTCATAGAAAACTGCCTTTTTGGGAGCTTGATTATACAGCGAGTGCAAAATGCCGATATCGGCATTTCGCACCATTCAATGGATAATCAAGCTCCAAAAAAAGGACACTGAATGAAAATCAGTATATCAGGACATCGCCAGAAAGCAAAGTTTACCTGCAGGCGCTGATCGACTGTAAAACCAACGGCTCTTTCAGCGGACGGCAAATGGTTTGCCGCGCAATGGGCGAAAGGCTGGGCTATGATGACAAGCCCTTCGCAAGCCTGACTTTGAAAAAGCGCGGGATGAACTTTTCCCGTAGCTCGGCAGTGGCTCAGCAAAACAGGTAGAACTTTAGAAAATCGCAGAATAACGTTTCCGTTGAAAAGCAACTAGAAATCTAATATAACAAGCAGGGCATTCATATAAAAAAGGGAGGCTGCGCAATGTTCAAGCTCTATGGAGGCTGCATTTCCTCCTGCAGGGAGGCGGTGCCGACGCTAATAAAGCTACTCGAAACGCGGCGGTCAGGCCGGCAAATAAGCCCGTCAGCTCCTGGACATGGCCGCCGCCAGAGTTGCATTACAAATTATATTATCGAAAGTCGACGCCTACGGCATTCAATAAAGCCCGGGCGGCGCCTTCCCCGAAGAAAGAAGGAGCATTTTGCGCGACGGAAAGGAAAATGCCGGATCAAGGAAGGGCGGCGCGACGACAACAATATCGGGCGCATGCGACTCCAGAGCCGGCGCGGCCCTCGCCAGGAGCTGAGCAGCGAGAAAGCCAATGAAACTGCGGTGATTTCGATGCTGATCGGCCATGCCGGCGAAACTGCGCTGGGATCCTTGTCCGCATGGAGCGCGCCGGATTCAACAGCCAAGAACGTCGAGAAAGCAATCGACTCCGGGGAGCCTGCGTTTAGCGCTCAATGGCAATGCTATCGCGTTTTCGGC
Organism: Clostridiales bacterium; assembly: GCA_031269465.1. Classification (GTDB taxonomy): domain Bacteria; phylum Bacillota; class Clostridia; order Lachnospirales; family WQUN01; genus JAISWZ01. Next base: position 29,109 of record JAISZB010000104.1, read on the forward strand.
GTTATCGCGACATTTTTCGACGCAGAGGTTGAAATTTAGTCCGGAACTAGCATCAGCCGGATATTGAAGTACGGTTCCCCGGCCATCCGCCGACGGTGAAAATAGTCGCAGTTATCATTACAAGGGACTATTTTGCTGCTGCCGACAATTCAAGCTTCTGAAAATCGGGTGAATTGGCGGGGTTGAATTTCATCTTTATTTAGCGATATATGCCGCATCAAAAGATAAAACAGGATGCTCCGTACTGCAGATGTTGAAAAATATCAAAGACATCCTATCAGGCGGCATGTCTCATGCTGCGCTAAATTCCCCGAAGAATATCGTATATTGATTAATAACGCCTGATATCCAGGATCGTCGAAATGGACAAGGCTTACTTCAGGATTCCGCGAAAATGCGGAAAGCGCGGCATGGGCGCAACGAAAACCCTCGTTTTGGCGGCGCTTTCGCTGGACGCCTTCGACCGACCGCTCTACGACAGGCTAACAGCCGCAGACGGCGAGGCGTTGCTGGAATTCGCCGCCTGGAGCATCGCGCTCGACAATTAGGAGCGATGGGTTCAGCCCTTATATAAAGCTGCGGTGCAAGTTTAATGCTGAGATTCCCAAATTCAGCATATTAGAGAAGCCTGGGCATTTAAAGGCCGCATGCCGCAGCATCCAACGCAAAGTCCGTCATCAACGGCGCCTTCCACGGCCTTGGGGCAAGCATCTGCAAAGACGCCTGGACGAATTCTGCTATCGAAGGCATGGCTTTTCAGGGTCTTTAAACTTGTCAGGGCAAAAAGCTGAAATGCACATGAAAAGCCCTTTAAGATCAGAGTTTAAGTCAATTATCAAAAGGCAGTCCCCGCTCAAGTTTAAAGACCCTGCTTTTTCAGAATTCTGGCGCAGTCGCTTCACTGAGGCTCTCGACAATTCTAAGAATGTCATCAGGGCTATCCACTACATGCCGCGCGCCGTTTGCTTCAAGCTCGTCCTTCTGCCTGAATCCCCAAGAGACTCCTATGGAAAGCGCTCCGCAATTTTCCGCAGTCTTCATGTCAACCCCGGAATCCCCCACAAAAATGCATTCACCCGGCAATGTGCCAAGCATGCTCATTGCCATGCGCGCAGACGTTGGATCGGGCTTTAGGGGAATGCCTTTAACTTGGCCAAAGACAGCATCAAACATTCGAGGATATAAATGCTTAATTACAATATCCGCCATCTCCTGCGCTTTGTTTGTAACTACGGCAAGCCTAATCCCTTCTCTTTTCAGCTTTTTTAGAAGTTCTGAAACGCCTGGGTAGGCAAATGTCTTGTCAACGCAATGCCTAGAATAGAATTCCAAAAAGCTTGGCAGAAGTTCGCGCGCCTGCTTTGAGCTGCGGATCTCTTCAGGAAGAGCTTTCTGAAGCATAATCGAGGCTCCGTTTCCGGCTAGGGTTTTAAAGTCCTCGGCTTGTCTCTGAGGATAGCCGAAAGCGTCTAGCGCGTGGTTTGCTGCTGATGCAAGATCCTCCACGGTGTTTGCCAAAGTCCCGTCCAAGTCAAACAGCGCCGCCTTTATCCCTTCAGCCTTTTCCTTCTTTAGTACTGGCGATTCCGCCCCGGGGCATCTCCCAGCGATGTCAATGAACCTATGCGATGCGCCATAGAAATCCAAAATCCTGGACAGATCTTTGGGGTCGAAGATGATTGTCGCAGTGTTGTCGTTAGGGTGGACTCCGATCCGCTCATAGTTAAATATGCAGCGATCAATAAGAAGAGTGGCGTCAGTCTTTTCTACGCCTATGATATTTAGCAAAGATACCGAACCGGGCTGTATTCCAAGCTTCTCCTTCAAGTCTTGCTCACTGCCGAAACTTAATCGCGTCTCGCCCAAAAGAGCTTGCAGCGCATACAAATCGGCTTTTTTCTCAAGCGGCAGCGAAACCAGATAATATCTGCTTTTATTCTTATTCCTCAGAAATAGGTTTTTGAAAATCACCGCGTTGATCTCTACCTTGTGTTTTATATTATCCTGTTGCGTAAACATCGGTGGGTGGTCTGCCACGGTATAGGAAATACCCAAGCTCTCAAACAGCGCGTAGACCTTTTCTTTGGCGTTTTCTAAAGGCATGAATTTCCACTCCTTCGTAGATCCGACGCCCAGTCGAATGAACAGATTCCAAATCATACATCCCGTTTAAGAACCTCATAATCCTGCTCCAGCATCGGAAATTGCAGCTGCAAACATCTTATACTTTCTATTTATTATACAACAGAGGGGGTTCGAAGAAAAGCAGCATCTCAATGGCTTAATGGATGCAGCCCCATATCCGCGCCATGCTTGGAAAAACTATCCGATTTCGGGCCTTCGCCAGCGAAAATCCGGCGGATCTTCGTTGAAATGGATACTAGCATAATGAGCGCGTCCATGTACTCCGACCCATCGAGGGGCAGCTTCCCTCTATTCTGATCGGAATCGGTGCGCATCATTCTTTCGGATGCCAAAAGCTCCTCATCCGGGGTACTCTCCGTAACCTCTGTTGGAACTCTATTCTGTTATGTTGTGGCTGTAAAGACATTTATTCTGCCTCCCGATTTTTATTTAATGATTTTATTATAAACCATTATTTTCATAAAGTCAGGAGAAAAATAAACTGATCAAACTGGAGACTCATTAAAATTTATATAACAGAGAAACTGCCAGGGGGTGATCTGCCCTTCGTATTTGAGATTTACAGCACTAGCTATACATAGCGCTTTGCGGGCAAAAAGCCATCTGGATAACTTGGGAAACATACGGAATATGACAAGAAAAAGGCGCTCATACGAGCACCTTTTTCTTGCTGTAAATGCCCTGATTCTTCTAATTCTTCTCCGCAAGAAACTGCGCGGGCGTCACAATAAGCGGCTCATCCGGGTAATGGCGGGTATTGCCAGTTATCAAAGTCGCGTTGCATTCTTTGGCGACATCATAGAACTTCCTGTCGGTTTCATCGACAAACTCAATCGTCGATGGCCGCACAGACACAGGCAGCCCATTGGCGCGCATACTGTTAATAAATATGCCGACTTTGGCTCTGCTAAACGCAAGCTTTGGGCGAGACAACACAACTTTGTATTCAGCCATAATCTGTGCGTTGTAACAAGGCAGTATCTTCTTGCCCGCAAACATCCGCAATATATCAGCAGCGCTGCCCTTTTCTGACCAAAATGCTGAAACTATGATATTTGTGTCTAAGACCACACGAATCATCGCGGTCTTCCGCCCGCATTCATTTCTGCCCGTGCCGCCTGTATCTCGGCTTCAATTTCTTCATCGGTTAGAAATCCGCGCTCGGCGGCCTCTTCGCGGGCATCTTCAAGAGTGCGCAACAGTTTTGCGCGTCGGACGTCCTGCAATGTTTCCTCAAAATCGCCGTCCGGTATATTCAGCAGCAAGGCCGTGGGCTTGCCGTTGTTAGTGATGACGATTTCTTCCTCGCTGCTCAACTTGCCCCATATTTCTTTGGATGAATTGCGAAAATCCCTGACTGTAACAAACTGCATATTACTCATGCGCCTCCTTCTGTTGCGTTCACAATTACATTATACACAACCGTAGGACGATTGTCAACATAGTCTTGATTCGTCAAAATGGCACTCTTATGAGCGCCGTTAGAGGCGCCGCGCCTGAACCTGACGACTATGATCTGGACAGCGTTGCGGATATGGACGACATAGCCATTCCAACAGCAGCGGCCATGCCGGCGCCGGATTGCGGCGCCATCCGGCGCGAGCTCGAGAAAACCGTCATCTGGCAGGAATCCGCGATGGAGGCCATCGCGCATCAGGCGACATTGTTCCTGAACAAGAAAAACCCCAAGAAACCGCTGTCGATTGTGGCCTACGGCCCTCCGGGAACCGGGAAGTCCGACGGCGAAGGCGCTGTCCAAATCCCTGTCCAAGCTCGGCCCGCAGCAGTACGCCGATGTCTGGACGACCTGAACACCTTCGCCAAGGCGCACAGCGTCTACCGCCTGATCGGCTCCCCTCCGGGCTATGTGGGGTACGAGGACACGCCGGTCTTCGAGGCGGTGACCCGCAACCCGCATACCGTGTTCGTCTTTGACGAGCTGGACAAGGCGCACCCGGAGGTGCTAAAAACCTTAATGTCAATCCTGGACGAGGGACGCTACGCCGTCAGGAAGGAGTTGCCGCACCACTCCCGCGAGCATGGCTTCAAGCGCTGCATTTTCATCTTCACCTCCAACTACCGCCTTGGCGAGGCGCCCAAGAAACAGATCTGCTTCGGGTTTCCGGATGTGGAGGAAGCGCAATGCGCCGACGGTGTCTTTGAGGTGAGCTATGCCGGGGATGAGCCAGAGGCGCAGGATCAGATCGACGTCACCAGGCGCGTTTACAGGGACGCGGAAGCGTCGCGGAAAGCCTTCGTGGAAACCGGCGTCCTGGCTGAGATAGCCAGCCGCTTCAACTGCTTCGTGGAGTTCAAGGAGCTCAGCGCTACGGCGAAAGTCCAGATATTGGCCATGCAGGTGATTGAAATGGGGTTCGAGTACAACATCCGGCTGGCATACATCTCATCCTCCATCCTGCAGGCGCTGGTTGACGCCGCTGCCGAGGACGCCCTGACAGTGCGCTCGTTCAAGGCTGTCATCGAGGTATGCCTCGCGTCGCCTTTCGCGGAGGCCGGAGAGCGCTACGGCGGGCAGGCGATCCGGCTGGAGGGGACGATAGAGTCGCCGAAGCTGATTGCCTCTTGACAAAATCAACGGCAAGAATTTGGCAAAGCATCCAATTTGTTTCGCAACATCGTTTTTCACTGCGCGCAGCCTGCGTTTCCGCCCCTGGCGGAGGGCGTCCAATCGCTGGCCAAGCTGAAAGCGCCCATGCTTCATAAGCGGGGCAGACCTGGCGTTTAATGTCGCCAGCAGCAAAAAAGGAAAGGAGCATTTGCATTGGAAGCAACGTTATCAGAGAGCCGTACGGAGCCATAATGGCTGATCCTCCATGGGACATACAGCAGAAGGGATCAAATGGCGCCATCAGTCCGTAGTGCCTGATGGCGCTGGGTCAGATCAAGGCGATGCCTGTGGCGGATTTGGCGGCTGAAAACGCGCATTGCTGGCTGTGGGTGACCAACGCCACACTGCGGCACGGCTACGATGTGCTGGAGGCCTGGGGGTTCACGCCCCGATCAGTTTTCTCTTGGATAAAGCCCCGCCTCGGCCTTAGCATCTACCTGAGAAACGCCACCGAGCACGTGCTGCTCGGAACGCGCGGCAAAGCGCCTGTGCAGAACCACGGCCACAAGCCGGAGGAGCAATGCGCCATCATCCAGAGAGTGTCACCCGGCCCGTATCTCGAGCTTTTCGCCCGCCGCGGCAAGCATCTAAACGCTTTCAGCATCCGCAGGCGATTTCTCAACTTCGCCATCTACCCATCAATATCAACAAGATCGCTTGTCTCTTTGAGAACAGTACTGCAAGTGCACGCGAAAGTATACAGATAATCTTCTTAACCATTTCCTTATCCTCCCTCAATGTTCAATGTAACATGCTCATTAGAGCGTTACATTGACCTTTACATGATAAGATCAGGAGGACAACGACGAGAAATTTGGCCGCTCAAGCACAAAAACAAAAATGACCGAGCTTGTAAACCTTGTCGAGTACAACAAAAATAACGCCGATGCAACACTCTAATGAGTATGTTGCATCGGCGTTATTAATTATAAGGAGGAACTCATTATAGCAACCACTCAACCAATACGCAACAAGCATCATGTTCGCGAACTCGCGGAGTATTACCTCAAGCGCGGTGAAATCCGCAACCACATCCTTATCATAATGGGAGTACATACCGCTTTAATCATCAGCGACCTTCTTCGACTGACGTGGGACGACGTTTATGACTTCGACCGTCAGTGCGTCCGTGAGAGCGTCGCCATCATCTAGAAGAAAACGGGAAAAGTAAAAACCATCGCCCTCAACGACCGTATCCGCGCCGCCTTAACTCTTTACTCGAGCGCCGCCAAGCGTGGAGGCTTCCTTATCTTAAACGAGCGCACCCGCAAAGCAATCAGTCGAATTCTAGCCTGCCGCCTGATCCGCGCCGCCTCTGAAGCGTTGAAACTTGGGCGCGTGTCGCGCCGCTCCCTCTGCAAGACGTTCGGCTATCTCGCTTGGAAATCCGGCGTATCACTCGCTGTTATAATGGAGATTTGCAACGCTATCTCGGCGTGTCGCACTGCATTGGAACGCTGTATAATCAAGCTCCAAAAAAGGCAGTTTTCAATGAAAATCAGTATATCAGTCGAAGGCTAGCGCAACCATCCCCAACACGCACTAGATGTCTTAAAGGCCAAACACTGTATTTTTATCCTGACCAAGAAGTCAGCCGAGCAACTTATATTTTTCATTTATAAAGGCTGCCAGGAAATCTCCGGCAACCTTTATAATATATTTGGCTCTTAAGAAAAGATCATCTTTGAAACTTCTCTTGCAGTTCTCGGGCGCCTGTCTCGGCAATGGCGCTATATTTCACCAGGCTGTCCAACAGCTTGGCGCCAGATCGGTTTTCGAGCGAGAATAGGGCGTTGAGCATCATAACTGCAGCCGCGCCCCTAGAGACGCTTTGCCCGCCGTTTATGGCTGCCGATGGAAGGACGCCGACGGACGACGCCTTGGAAACCGAGTCCGCGAAAGCGAAGTCGTCGTCTCTCTCATAGTATTTCAAGACGCGCAACAGAAACGCAGAAAATTCTTGGGCTGTAACCCGCCGTCCGGGATCAAACAGCGTATGCTCGCTATTCACGCCGACAGTCAGGCCTACGCTGAAAGCGTAAGCGGCGTAGCGATTGCCCCAATCCGGCGTATCGGTGAACGGGTTTGGGCCTGTGAAATCTTGCGACGCTTTTTCCTTCCCCATAAGCCGGATCACAAACGCCAGGGCTTCCATGCGCGAGAGATTCTTGTCAAGCTCATACACGGGCTTGCCTAATGCGTCCGTCCCCGTCCCGGCGAGCAGCCCAAGCGCGTAAAGGGCGTCAGCAGCTCGCTTCCACGCGTCTTTGCCGTCCGGGGAAAGAGGCTTGTAGGGCTGCAGTTCCGGCGCGGGTTGCTCAGTGCTCAGGAGCGGAGCTTCCCAGAAAGGCCCGCTTCCCGCAGGCGGCTGAGTGTCGGGCGTCAAGGTTCCAGCGTCCGATTCACCCGGCACCGCAACGGAATCTTTGTACCCGCCGCCCATCGGAACGCCCGCATAGCTTTTGGCGCCGGCGGCGACATAGACATTCAGAGACGCGCCGCGCGGGAAGGTTCCCGCTCTCGGCACGATTCGGACGACGCTGGCGTATACTGCGTCCGGGTTTGCCGGATCCGCTTCCGCGTTGGGGAATGCCAGGTCTATATCGCCTGAGTACCCCGTCATCCAAACCGCCTCTTTTTCAAGCGTGCTTATATCCATATATTTATCAAACGTAATCCTAATGAAATATTCAAACGCCTTGACCTCAAGAACGCGCGGCGCGGCCTTGGACACCATTCCTATATTCACTTCCGTCTGAGGCGGGGGCACGGGCAGCCATTCGCTGCATGCCGTCTCATAGCCAGCCTTTTCCGCCTTGACCTGCCATTGGCCGAATGGCACATCCCAGGCGTAGAGCCCGTTTTCATCCGTAGTCAGGGGGTTTGCCTGATCATATTGCTCAGCGTCCCATTTTGAAGGCGAGCCGGAGCCGCCGCTAAAAGCCGTTACAGTAACTCCGGGCAGCCTGTTGGATGCCACAGCCTCATAGACGAAGCCTGACGGATCAGGCAGAGGTACAACAGGGAAATTCGGCGTTTTAGTTTTAGCATGGACGGGGCTTACAATAAGCACAACTACAGCGATAACGCCTACAGGTACGGCAACCCGCTTTGGCAACGCAATTAATATCCCAATGCATCCAAGAACGCCTAATGCGGTTATAGACTGATTCAAATTGTCGCTGCTTTCCTCAAAGACGTCTGTCTCAGGCCCGGTATTCAGCCCCTCAAGTACAGGCGGGCCTTTAGGACCCCCGCCCTTTTTATCATCATCATCTTTATCTTTTTTCTTGAGTTTGTCAATCTGGTCTTTAATCACTTTCCAATAGGGCGCCAGCACTCTCCAAACCGGCTCAACAGGAGTGATGCTTGCGCCTGTTAAATCCACATAATTCATGTAATTATTGGCGGCGTATCGATACAGATTCAAATCCGATTCCTGCCCGCTGGGATCCTGCGAGATGAACCGACCCATGTCTTGCGACATATAGCGCGCTCGCATATAATACAACCCGTTTTTATCATCCGCGACGCCATAGCGCCCCACATAGGTAAATGGGTTTGATATAGACTCGCTTCTTTGTGTAACGCGGCCTTCTTGATCATAGCGGTAGCTGTTGGCTACGCCGCCATCCGAGCCGGTAACGGCCACGGTCGAGCCGAGATGGTTATACGCGTAGAAATACGTCTCACCACCGGTTTCTTGCGCTACCAGCCCATCCTCGCCCTGTATGAACCGAGTAGCGGTTCCGTCGGGCTTGTACTCCGCCAGCGGATGCCCCAACCCCAAAGGAGAGTAAAGATAACGGGTCGTTTCCCCGTTCACCGTGACGCTGTCGCGGTTCCCGAACGCGTCATACCCATACTCAAAGACATCCTCCTCCGTCTGTACCCTAACCAGCCGGTTGAGCTTGTCATATTCATATTGAACGCCGTTCGCACCCGATTCGGATATCAGGTTTCCGCTTCTGTCATAAGCAAAATCCCTTTCACTGATGGAAACATAGCGGTTCATATTGTCCGCCCAGTAATGGGCTGTATTCCCATCCGTAGCCACAGACACGCGATTTCCGGATAAATCGTATTCATATTCGGTTGTGGTTCCATCCGGCGCCACGGCGCGAACCAGCTGACCCAGCCCGTCATAGGCGTATTGCCATTCGCCCTCGCCCATTTCCGTCATGGACTCAACAAACCCATCGCTATTGTATGTGTAGGAAAACTCGGAAATGACAGCCAAGCCCGCTCCGGATGCCGTCTCGGAAACGACCTCCAAGCCCGCTCCGGATGTCGTTCGAATGCTTGAAACGCGTCCATGCTCATACTTATAATCAGTAACGGTTCCGTTGGCGTTGGCCTGACGCGATACGCGCCCGTCCGGCGCATAATCGTATTCCGCAATTAATCCGTTCGAGCCGTCTGTAATGCGGATAATCCGGTTCAGGCTGTCGTATTGGTAATTTGCAGCGCCTTCCGGCAGCATAACGGACGTCGTCCGCCCGAAATCGTCATACGCGTAATGGACGCTCCTGCCGCCGGGATAAGCCACGCCTGTGAGATTCCCCTCCGCGCTGTACGTCAAGGTTGTGGTTTCCCCGTCTATAGTCACGCTTGTAACGTTTGAACGGTTGTCGTAGGTATAGCTCGCAGCCGTGCCGTCAGAGTAATCAATTCGCGCTATATTGCCTTTGCCGTCATACGTGTACCGGGCGTTCAAGCCGCTTTGATTGACAGATTCTCTTAAAAGGCCGCCCGCTCCGTATGAAAACCGCTGAGTCCCTCCGTCAGCGTAGCGAATCTCCGTATTGTTGCCATTTCCATCCCGCTCATATTCAGTTTTAACGCCTCTTCGATCCGTCACGCCAGTTATATTGCCGAGCCCGTCGTATGAGAACCGGACGGTTCCGCCTTCCCTATCAAATATTCCGGTCAAATTATGGGCTGAATCATAGCTCATTCCGAACAATCCGCCTGAATCATAGGTAATGCCGCTTAGCAGCAGGCCGTCCAAATAGCTGAACTCCCGCGCCGAGCCGTCTGGGTTTTCAATTCGACTCAGCTGGCCGCCGCTGAACTCCGCGACGGTTTCCCCGCCCATTTCGTCCGTGATTATCACGGCGTTCCCCGCATACGAGAAGTAGACGCCGCTCCCATCATTTAAGCTCCGGGAAACAATGCGGCCTAGATCATCGTATGCAAATGCCATGACGGCGCCGGTCGGGGTAGAAACGGTCTCCAGGGCTGGCGCGCCGGCCGCTTGAGTGTAAGTATAGGAAACCTTTCCGTATTTGCCCGTCACAGAGACTAGGTTATCGCCGTCGTACTGATATGCCGCCGTATCGTCAGTGGACGCGGATGTGGCCCGGCTCACTTTCCCGCCTTCATATGACAGCTCGATTGCACTGCCAAATCCGTCGGCGATGGATGCCAGTTGATCTCCATTATACGTCAGCAAGACGGAATTGCCATTCGCGTCCGCAATGCTTTCTAGGCGACCGTTCACGCCAAAGGCTATAAGTGTGCCGTTTTTAGTTGCTACGGTTATTTTGCCGCCTTCTACTCTCGCGACATCGTCGCCCAAGAATTTCTCCTTGTAATCGCCGTTTCCCTGATCGCTGAATACGTAGACGCCGCCGCCCATGAAAACCAGAACCACCCCGCCTGCGTCCGTTTGGGCGACGCAAGCCCGCGCGTCGTACGGCGCAATCCATCCCGCGCCCAGCAAGCCTTTATTGCCTCGCAGGCCCACATTGGCAGGATAGCTTCTTCCAAACGCCAAATCGCCCGCAGTTATATCGTCCCCACTGTAGATGGCATTGCCAAACAGAGAAAGAAATATGTCTTCCCCCGGCTCCAGCAGGGAGGAATCTATAAAGGCGGCCGTTTCATACTCCGCGCGCACGTAAAACGGCGCTTCAGCGACGGTGAAATCCCGAGTTCCAACCCATGCCCCACTATCAGGATCATAGGAAGCGGGAATCCGGATTTCCCGGCCGTCTGCGCTGGTGGTAACAACTGTCACTCCGTAGGCTCTGCTGCTTTGTCTTGCAAACTCCACAGCGAACCTGAATTCCGGATTATCGGGGTTGTACGTAAAATGGGGCGCAATGCCTAATTGGGATGGATCAAACACCGTGTCCGCCCCGTTGTGGGTCATGATTATCCGCGCGACTTCAACGAAATCCGCGCTGTAAATCATTTTCACCCTTTCGCTTGCCGCCTTGATTCCGGATGCATCCACCTCAGCGTAAAACTCATGCTCTTCATAAGCCGATGGATTAATAAGTTCATATGGCAGCCTCCACGAACCAACCATGTTGGCCGCAACCGATCCCGCATGCGCTCCGTTGTCATATACCGACACCGTGCCGCCGGGAGAAGCCGTTCCTGAGATCGCAAACGCAGACAGCGATGTTTTTTCAGGAACGTTAATCGTGATGGATTGCGCATTAACCAAAGCAGACCCTATAGAATAAGGAGCGCTGGCTATTACTTGCGCGCTGATTATATGCGTTCCGTCCGCATCCGCCGCGGCATAGAAGCGCACGATCCCGTTTCGATTGCCGGAGCGAACGCTGAAGCCAGACGAAATCGCCTCATAGGGAGCAGTTGCCCCGTCCAGGGTGACGCTGCCCGGCACAAGCGAGCAGCCAGCGGGAATGGAGACGGCGACGGCATAGCCGTCCCCGGCCGCCGCATACCCGGATGGGAGCGCGTATTCAGCGCGCGCCATAAACGCGCCGCCTGTGACGACCGAATTTTTATTCACGGTAAAAGACGTTCCGCCCGCCGGATTCTCAACATCCAACAAAAAGCCCAGCTCCGAGAGCGCGGCCAGAAATTCAGCTTCATACGCATAATGCCTTCCCGGGAGCAGAACCATCAGTATTGGCCCCGCAGTCTTGGAACCGTTGGAAAGCACCGCATTCTCCTCGTCGATTCTTTCCCAGGTCACCGTAATCCCGTTATGTGTGAGCGATGCTCCGGCCTCATGCGAAAAGTCCACCCCAATGCCGTAGCGGTCGCAGATTGTGCGCACCGCGACAGTGCCTGGAGGATTGATGAATGTAAAGCCCAAAGTGCTCAATATCCATAGAAAATCATCTTCTATGACATAAGCTTCGCCTTTGTAAATAACCCAAGCAACTGACGGACTCTCCTGAAAGCCGTCATACAATGCCGCCATTTCGCCGTTTATAATCCGCACCGCGAAAGTCAAACCCTCTTGCGCAAGCAACGTTTCATTTGTAGTCGGATCGATGCCCACAGAAATGGCCGCCCGTCCGCATATTTCCCTCACCCGCGCCATGCCTTCCGGCGGCCCGCCATCTTCGGCGAACGTCGCGAGATTGCATGAGAAAACCATCGTGATCACGAGTGCAAGGCTGATAACTCTTTTGGCAAGCTGCAATTATGTCCCCCCTCAAACAAGATTCTAAACCCTATGCTGACGCGCATTGGAAAGTTCCGTTTTTAAAGCCGGATTATAAAATGCGAGAGTGGATAGTCCTGCCTCAAAGCCGATACTTTGGCTACGCATAAGTACAATTTCACTCTACCACAAAGACGAGGCAAAAAGGTATGCAGCTTGCATTCATATGGCGTTTCTTGTAGACTAATCAAGGCAAATTGTTGATATTTGGCATAAATTTAACAGTGCAATCTGAATGCCTCTTGGCCTAATTATGATATCGATTTACAGTAAAAATTACCGATTTTGACGCTTGATTATAGTTTGCCTGGACAGCAAATGACTTGCTACAAAGAAGCAGTCTGGCTAGCTGAAAGCGGCATGCGTTCGTTGTCGATTGATATCGGCTGAATTTGATGCATTTATTCCTATATGGTGTTATACTAAAGCAATTGGAGTGTTTATAACTGGAAGACATGCTTTGAGTTTTATCTGGGGGGTTATTTTGTGGTTGTAGGCAATGCCAGCAATATAAATTTATCCACCTCTTCCTTCAAAAAGATAATCGAAAACGATTATCTGTATGTTGACAAGAGCCGTTTCATTGATCACTTTTTAGCTAAACGCTCCGATGTCGAGATTATCGCAAGGCAAAGACGCATTGGAAAAAGCCTTAACCTTGACATGCTCTATTGCTTTTTGACTGACAGGGAAGATAATAGGCATTTGTTTGACGACTTGGCGATTAGGTCAAGCCATGTCTGGAAATTGGTTAATTCAGCCCCTGTTTTTCTTTTTGATTTTAAAGAAATGGATGAATCGCTTTACAAAAAAGATATTTGGCTGAAAATCAATAAATATATGAATCAATATCTAGAATTAAGCTCCGGTCCAAAAGCGGCTGGCATCTATGAAGAATGGGCCTTTAGCAAATTTGACTACAAGCTGGGCATTGAAACCTATGAGACGACAAACGGCTTGTTTACTTTAACTGAGATGGCTTATGCGACAACAGGCAAACGATCCTATATATTAATTGATGAATACGACAATCCAATGAATCATGCCTCGAGCTTTGAAGTTTACAATGACATGAGAAATTATTTCACTAAGCTTTTCTCAAAAGGCTTGAAGGGGAATAACTATCTTGAGAAAAGCGTCTTGACCGGTGTGATGAGGATCTCACATGAGGATTTGCTAAGCGGATTGAACAATCCTGAAACGTTTGACGTTTTCGCTGATAGGGCTTACGGAGCCGATTATGGCCTTACCGAAGAAGAAGCCGCTGAGATCTGCAAAATAGCGGGTCTCGATCTGGAAGAGATTCGAAAATGGTACAATGGAGTTAGAATAGGCGGTTCAGATATATACAACACCTTCAGTGTAATGAGCGCAGCAGCCTCTAAAACAATTGATTGCTTTTGGGGGCAAAGCGGCACTTTGGATAGAATAAAGGCCGTCGTAACTCCCGCTCAAAAAGCCAAGCTGATTATGGGCCTTGACAAAGGCAGTGCGCTCACCACAGAAATCAACAGCAGAATAAACCTTAGAATGCTGACTCATGGCTGCGCTGACAGCACGCTGTACTCATTGCTTGTTCAGTCAGGATACCTGCGGCTCGAATCTTGGGACAGCAAAACAGGCATTGGGGCCGTGTCCATACCCAATGAAGAGCTTGCCACCGCATGGCGCAAATTCATATTCGGAGACGCTTTGAACAACAGGGATTTGAACTCATTTCTTCACGATTTGTCAGACATGGACAATCTTTCGAATAACGTTATGAAGTTTTTATCTCCTTTATTTGATTCTCTTTCAGTGTATGATCTTCCAGAAGCAGAATATAAGCATAAAAATGGCAAGACATACCAGAAAATACCAGAATTATACTATCATCAAATTCTCTTGACTGCCTTTTACGCAATAAAGCCTCAACTTGGATATAAGCTCATGCTTTCCAATCGTGAAAGCGGTGATGGGAGATATGATATTTTGCTTGACATGGGCGATACTTTAGTCGTCTTTGAGCTGAAGAGCGGCAGAAAGAGCGATAGAGCTGAAACTTTGTCCAAAAATGCGCTTCAGCAGGTGAAGGATAAAAGGTATGGAGCTGATTTATGCAAGCCTATAATCGCAATAGGATGCGGTTTTTCACAAAAAAGAGTAAAAGTCAAAAGTGCGAAGATTGATTTGTCCAGTTGATTGTCTTATGTTTAAATGCAGTTGCTGAAATCTTCAGCATTTACTTTAAGGTCTGCAGTTTGCGGCCCACCTGAAAAGCATAAAAGCCCTTAGGATAAAAAGCGCAGAGTCGCCATGGATAATGGCAATCCTGCGCTTAATTCATCTTTGAATATCACCACTGCGGCGCGCTCTAAACAATCATTGCAGCTTATCCCCCGAATGCCGCAAAGGCAGCCCAAAAAATATGGATTCCGCATACTCCCGGATTACCCAGTTGATTTTGACTCCTTACCCATCCTCGAAAAATAAGGTTTACCTTTGCTTGAGTTATGATGCAAAGACTTCTTGAGATTTCAAAAACCGAAAGGGCAGGCAGCAATAGCAAATATGAATTTGGCTAAAGGGTTCGCAAGCGAGCAAATAACAGTCCCCGCAGAAATTCGCCATTTGCTCGGCATTAGGGATGGCGACAAAATCTTCTTTTTCAAAACGACGACTCTGAGGTTAGCATTGTACGTCATGCCTGGCTCTGCGGCCCCGGGTTAGCGCCGCCCGCCTTATCGCTTTGCGGCGCATTGCCTTCCGACTAAATGGCGCCGCCGGTCCGCTCCTCGCTCAATTCTATGCGATGGGTTGTTGAGAGTTTACCTTTTTCTCGCTCATTTTCTTATTCTTATGGGAAATAAATAGCAGCATCAATCCCGGCAACAAGTTTGTCGCTAAATGTGTTAATAAAAACGGGGCTGAAAACCTTGGCCCGTAAACCCCGTAGTAATACACATCCACCACATAGTTGTTTATTGCAAAAGAGTATATGATAGGCGCAGACGAACCGGCAATCGCGAAGAAAAACCACCGCTTTTTATGAGCGTCATGCAAAAACATGCATATCCCTAATATGGTAATTCCGATAGATATAATTATCCAATTAAGCATACCCATAGTAGGAGCAGAACCATAGCTGCCAACAAAAGCGGATTCGAAAAATTCCGCGACAATCCATATAACAAAAAAGAAATAGAATATTTTTGATTGCTTAATTCGTTCAGAATTTACTCCTTTTTTTGAGTTTACAACATTATAAATGTCGATGCCTAACCAGAGAAATCCAAACGCTACTAATGCAAAACTGCTGTTAGTTCCGCGCAACACAAATTTGCCTATTAATCCTCCGACAATAAGACCTAAACTCATTATTATCTGAACGATATTCCCCAGCATAAATTACCTCCTAACGTTCGTGCGCTCTGCGCCGCCGTAAGCAGCGCAAGCCCCTGGCAATGCCTTGCGGGAGCGCCTGCGGCGGTTATGGCGCAGCCTAACCGTTCAGAGCGGGTCACACACTTGGAAAAAGCGGGGGAAGCGTTCCCCGTACCGGCTCCGTTTCAATGAGTATTCTATCGCGAAGCGGCGAATATTTCCACCAAAATTTCCAAGCCCCTCTGAGGTCAGATGTCGCCGTCGATGGGCTTTTCATATAAATGAACGCAACGTCAAAATCCAAGAAGCAAAGGAGATTTTCACAATAGACGACAGCTCAGCCATGGTTATCTTGTTCCCCGACAGCGTCGAGGAAAGGAAAATGCCAGCCATCCTCCGCTTTATCAACGAGGTCGCAGTTCAATATCAGCCGCACCTTAGATTTTGAAAGGAGCACATCCAATGAACAAAACACAAATCAAGCCGCACCTAAAAACCTTCAGCATCATCAACGGCAGGGCGCTCATGGCGCAGGAGTACGAGCCGCTGCGTTCACCGTGGAAAAGATACTGCCCCACGGCCTTTTCATTCTCGCGGGGAGCAAGTCGCGCTGTCGCTCGACCTCTGTGTGAACACGGCGACTAATGTGACAAGGGATTATATCTCCCCCTCAGAATTAACGTCACAACATCACACGCGCGAGGCGGCAGGGCAGAAAACTTTGACGCTTTTCTTCATTTTAACCTTAGGTCGTTTTTCCCTTATCTCGCGCAGTCACTACGGACGGGCGCTTTGGGCTGGCGTTCTCGGACGGCGCGCCCGTCGCTGGGTTTATGAAGTCCAGCCGCCTCCCGCAGTGGATTGATAGGATACTTAGTTCTGCTCGCTCCCACAATATCCAGAACGCCATTCGGAGGAATAGGATTTAGTCCTTTCTCAGCAGATTGCTTTCACCTAAGGGCAACTGCAAGCCGCAAGGAATTTTTGAAGCTTTCGCAAAACGGATCCCGCTGATAATCGAGAGCGAAAATAAATCAGAAAACTGAGGAGCGCAGGCGCTTTGTACTGCGCTCCCTTCATTTATGCCGATTTGCAGTCAAATGTACTTATTTTGGAGCTTGATTATCCAGTGAGTGATGCGAAATGCCGACATCGGCATTTCGCACTCGCTGTACAATCAAGCTCCAAAACAGAAATTTTATATGCAAATCATATAGCAAGATACAATTCTGCGCTTTGAAGGTCGACTTGAAATTTCTCGGAAAGGTTAGAACCTGGGTCAGCTCGGTTAAACATCAGTTTCTTTTCGTCTGGAGAAACCACAAAATCGCTTAAATGCCCCGAAAACCCATCGCTCCACCCACCGCCTTGCATGTGCCGCGCGTTAAAAGACTGATAAAACACGTCGCGCCGGCCGCCTTCTTTGTATATGATCCACAAGTGATTGACGGGTCCGTGAGGCACTCCAACTGTCTCGCCGCATATTACGGTATAATCCTCAAGATCAAAGCGGTAAAGGGCTTGAAACATAAGCTGGCTCTCTATTTCGGCTATTGACTCGTCAAATGTGAGCAAGGCATTAATATTGGCGTTTGAACGGCTCACAGGCGCGTTTAGGCTTAAACGAAGAAACGTGGCGATACTCTGCTCAACAGTATATTCTCCGCCCGCATCAAAGCGGTTGTCTCCCACTCCGCTCATAATGTTCCAGCTAAACATCGTCTTGACAGCATCCAACGACCAATCAGCAATTTTATCCGAAAAGGGGTGATTTATGCTTTCATCGGGCTTTTCGGCATAGCAGCGATATACGTTAAGAAGCATCTTCGCGGCTTCTTGACGAGTTATAGGGCGATTCGGACTGAACATCCCGTCTCCATAGCCAGAGATGATTCCAAGAGCATTGGCCACCGCAACTGTTCCGTCCTCAACATCCTTAAAAGCGGAGTAGTTAGGAGAGAGTTTGCGAATTGCCAAAATCGCGTTGTTAAAGTCGTTAATTTCCATATTGTACTGCCAAGACAAGAAATGCAGAGCATACTGAGAAAATTCATAACGCGTTATCGGTCTTGCAAGGTCGCCATCATAAGCTTTCTCAGGAACTATATGCAACTTGCTCGCTTCCGCCAATTCGTCTTGGGCCCATTCAGATGTTATGGCAGTAGTTTTGCTCCCCGTGTTAGCGGCCGCCGTTATACAAAACAAACAGTTAACGAGCAAAAACGCAGCTAACCATAAAGACAAATAATATTTTTACTAGCGCATTCTTCATCTTCATTTTTGTATTCCACCAATACGCTGAATGTGCGCTTGCATTTTATACAGCGCACTGAATATTTCTTAACAGTAATGCAATGGGGCGGCTTCTTTCGCTATGCTGATTTGCAAATGAAAGTTCCAATTTTAGCTTGATTATGCCGCCAAAACAGGCGCATTTGACTGCAAATCAGTATATATTGATACGCTGTCACAGCATAAGCTAATCGTTTCGATCGTGGAAGCGCCAGAGCCAGACGGGCGGCAGCCGCCTATAATGCTTCAATGGTTAATCCTGCCTCAAAATCAAAGGCAACGCTTCGACATTATTGCTGTAATGGCTTCTCTTTATTTTCTCTTGACTTATTATAAACAATACTGTATTATATTTATAGTATAGCAAACAGATTGGGGATATGTTTATGAAAAACAAAGTAGAGCAAGCTTCAATTGACGATTTGAGAAATGGATTTGCTTTTGACTCAAAAACAAAAATGCTTACATGCCTTTTTTGCTCCTCCGAGTTTGAAGAGGGCGATGTCTTTTCCTTCGGAAACCGTTTAGTTAGCGCTGAGAAGGCTATGAAGATGCATATAGCTGAAAAGCATGGCTACATTTTTGATGTATTGCTCTCACTGGATAAATCTCAAACAGGGCTTACAAATACTCAAAAAGACTTTCTTGAAAATTATTATAGCGGAATATCAGACAAAGATATTGCCGAAAAGATGGGTATATCCACTTCGACCGTGAGATTTCAGCGCTATAATTTTCGGGAAAAAGTAAAGCAAGCTAGGATAATACTCGCTTTGAACGAACTGTTGGAAGAAAAAAAGGATCTGAATGCACCTGTTAGCCAAGAGAAAGAAGGAACTGAAAAACTCGACGCCTTTTTTTCTTCAGTTTCACCTTTGATCCTAAAAGACTTCAATGTGAAGGAAAAAAACAAAATATTCATTTTGGAAACAATTTTAAAGCAATTTGAGATTAGTAAGAGCTATACAGAAAAAGAGGTTAATGAAATTCTAATGCCTATTTATGACGACTATGCATCTATAAGGAGGAGCCTCATAGATTACGGTTTAATGACAAGAGCATATGTCGGCAACGAATACATGGTGAAGTAAGAATTCAATAAATGCTTATGCGAGACAAACTTAATACACTCGTTTATTGCCTCCGCCTCTCCTCTTAGAACTTACTGATTCGCACCTGAAA
>JAISZB010000111.1 GCA_031269465.1 Clostridiales bacterium
CCATATGGAAATGTATCGGCAGCGCCCCCCAAGGGAATAGTGCGCCCGTCAGCAAAATCCAGGAATATTAAGAAAAATTCAGGTTCTCCCTAATATTTGACTTCTCTGTTGGAATAAAATTCCATTTATGTGATTTAAATACATAAAGCTCACCACTATCAAGTATAATGAGAACGGCGACATCTTTTATCTGGGGATTGACGGACGTGACCGCATTGTTGGAATGGTCGGAACACGGTCAGTATCGCCAACAGATTTATGGTTGAAGCGGATTTTTGTCAAGCCTGAAGTTAAGGCCAAGGGAATCATCGGGACTATACTGCTTGCCACTGTCGAAAAATACGCCGCAAGTACAAGCGTAACGTCAATCCATACGCATTTGCATACTGGTATCGTGAAGCGGCGGTGTTTTATCCGGCAAAAGGTTTTGTAGAAGCCGAGCGTGACGGATATTTGGTTCACATGGCCAAACTATTGGAGGCATTATACTTATGACACACAAAGGCACAGTAACACTCGAAACTGAGAGACTTATTCTGCGGCGGTTCACTACCGACGACGCAGACGCGATGTTTCGTAATTGGGCAAACGATCCGGAAGTCACACGCTTCCTAACATGGCAGCCTCATGGCTCAATTGATATAACGCGCAAGATAAATCAGTCTGATGTTTCAAAATATGAGAATTCATCTCATTATCAATGGGCGGTCGTGTTAAAGTCACTTGTCGAAACTATTGGCGGAATTAACGTGGTCAGGATTGATGAACCTTGCAGTTGCTTTGAAATCGCCTATAGGATTGGCAAAGCATGGTGGCGCCAAGGTATTGCCATCGAAGCTCTATCTGCTGTTATCAAATTCCTGTTTGAACAAATCGGAGCGAACCGCATAACTGCATCGTATGACACACGCAATCAGAACAGCAGTGCGGTTATGCGTAAATGCGGATTGCGTTACGAAGGCACCCTTCGCCGGTCTGGTTGCAATAATCAAGGAATTTATGATGCCGCTTGCTACGCCATACTCTCAGAGGATTACTTCGGACAGCGAAAAAAAGAAATCTCAAACGTCTCGCATAAGTGGGAATACCGCCTTGCCGTTCCCTCCGATGCGTCGGAACTGCTGAAACTCAACGACTTGTTCAACGGCGAAGATTGCAACAACTTGGCCGCTATCAAATCATCTCTTAAAAATAACACTCAAGAAATCGTATGCGTTGCCGCCGACGGTGAAAAGTTGAGAGGATTCTGTTGCGGGCAAATATTCAAATCTATGTGTTATGATGTAAATTACGGCGATATAACGGAGCTTTTTGTCATAGAATCGTACCGCAGACAAGGTGTTGCAAGTGATTTGATGTCGTTTATTGAATCAGAGTTCCAAAATCAAGGCATTAACCATTTTCAGCTTTTTACCGGCGGAGAAAACAAGATAGGACAGGCATTTTACAAAAGGCAAGGGTATGAGCCGACGACGGAAATGATGTTTCGCAAACGCCCATTGAACGGAGAAACGAAAAATGATTGACCGAATAGCACCTCTTGAACGCGAACAATGGCAAGGCTATGCGCTGCCGTTTCATTATGTTTCGCACAACTATTACGATGTGGAAATCACGCGCTCCGGCGATAACTTCAACGTGTCGTTTGTCAAAAAACCTTTTGACGCAACCTTTGAGTATATCCCGGAGAAGGACTGCGACAAGCTCTTTCAGCCCCATTGGGAACAGGTGAAAGCGTGGGGCATTGTTGAGAGCGGACGTTTAATTGCCGCTGTCGAAACGTCGGCCGAGGAATGGAGCAACCGCCTCCGCGTGACGGAACTGTGGCTTGACGACGCGTACCGTCGCCAAGCCATCGGCACAGCCTTGATGGATATTGCCGTCAACCGTGCGCGGGAGGAAAAGCGCAGGGCAATTATGCTCGAAACGCAGTCGCGCAACGAAAACGCGATAGCGTTCTATCTGGCGTATGGGTTTACTCTGATTGGGTTCAATGCATGTGAGTATCAGAATAACGACTTGGAGCGGAAAGAAGTGCGCTTGGAAATGGGGATGCTTTTGTGAATCGGATTTCCTATCAAGAAAACCCCACGCAACTCTGCCGAAAAAGTCGGATGCCACACAGGATGAGTTGCTTTGCAAACAAAGGATTATATTACTTATTTGCTCTTTGCAATACTAAGGTTGCAATGAAAATACTGGAGGTTGTTGCGCCTACTATACCGCTTTTCATCAAATTTCCCTTTTTTGGAGCTTGATTATCCATTGAGTGGCGCGAAGCGCCGATATCGGCATTTTGCTTAATATTTTCACTATTGGCAGTGAAACGTAGCGTAATAATGGTTTATATGAATAGCAGTATATAAACTACCAATGTGGTGATATAGCAAATATTCATGTTTAATTGCTGATGAAGCTATCGAACAATTAGATGATAATGTTTCTCAAGAGGACTGGGACAGTTTTGAAACCTCGTGGGACTTCACCCGTCGCCCTCTAAGTGACAGGTCGGGGAATCGAGTTCCTTCGGGCGCGCTTTAAAAGCCTTAGAGTTCAAGCCTTTTGTTTGGACAAGCATGTACAAGCTGAAGGGCTTTTCACTCGGCATCCTAAGATGTTTTAGTCAAAATTTAGTCAGCTTGGCAAGCGGGCAAACCTTGCAAAAACAAGCAAAGACAGCAGTCAGCCAGTACAGCGGACAAGACCGGGCAATCCCATGGGATTGCCCGGTCTTGTATGTTGGAAACAGGCCCAAATTGATTATCCTTGAATGCTGCTGCATAATATTATCCGGGAATTGGGGGCTGGACATCCTGTTCAATATGGCATTGCCTGCAAGAATCCGCCCTCTCCGCAAGCCTCATCATAAATTATCTTTAAGCTCCTCCCTTCATGGATCCTCGCCGGATTCACCGGATTCGGCTGTAATGCCCGCTGATATTACCGGGATGCTTTCAAATGGATCGTTTTCTACGGTAAAACCTAAAGCAGCTAAAATATCTCTCAGCTGAACATAGTTGTATCCCCCATGGAGGATTGCATGCACTTTAGCCTCCTTATCCCCGATAATCAAGGGCAATTCCATTATCTCCACCTTTGGCGCTTGAATCTGGGGCCTCAGCGGCTTGATTGCTATCGGAGCCGTTTGCGCAGGCATAGAGGAATAGTCGATATTGGCGTCTTTGAACCAGTGTGTGAATTTTGAGCCTGAAGCAATCGCTCCGTTTGAGATTCTGCCTTCCCGTATGCCTGCGCCGCCGCCCGCGCACTCAATAGAGCGTCCGTCGCCTATATAGACTCATGCATGGCCTGGCATGTATACTGCTTTTCATATAAACCCCTATGAAGCTTTGCTTCACCACTAAGGATGAAAATATTAAGCCTTTTGTGTGTTTGAGGCATGGACATATGTCCATAAAATGTATTTTCGTACTAAATTACCTTTTTTGGAGCTTGATTATACAGGTAGTGCGAAATGCCGATTCGGCATTTCGCACCCTCAATGGATAATCAAGCTCCAAAAAAGAAACATTTGATGAAAAGCGGTATATAAAATCAATCCTGGCATTTCAGGAATGGCGGCGATGGCTCCTTTGCTTTTAGCCTTTGCATATGCCATAGCGGAATTCATGTCCATAGCGCTGTTGTACTTCAGCGTTCCGTCCTCCTGCTGGAAAAGATAGCCCTTGACAAGGCCGTAGCAATCCGCCAGGCGCGCGCCTGCGCTTACAGCCTTGGCCATGTAGTCTTTCCATTTGGCATTCATGCTTGGATACTGTTGAGATAGATGCTCAAATTGCGTTTAAGTCCTCGACAAAAAGGTTCGTCCGAACATACGGATTTTTGGGAGCAATGCTCCCATACGGAAATTCCGAATGGGAAAAACTCTCTATCTTTATGAATTTGCTTCTGATAAAGCTGCCGTCGCCGCCTGATGAAGATTTGTCGCAGGGCATTTTGGACGCAATCGGCCTTAACGGCTACCGCGCCGAGGCATACGCGCAAATGGCGCTTCAGCTTGAGGATTCGGACGCTGAAGCGGACCCTGTCCCGACAGGCGGAATCGGCGGTAAAAGCGAGCCGGAGCTTGATTTACTCTCCAGCATTTTGAATGCGTTCAATGATTTGTTCGGAAATATCGACTGGAAAGGCGCAGATAATGTACGGCGGCAAATTGCGTTGATGCCTGATATGGTATCAAAGGATCAGACATACCAAAACGCAATGCGTAACGCTGATAAGCAAGAAGCCAGAACTAAAAGCGACCGGGCTTTGCAATCCGTGATTTTCAGCATAATGGCTGACAGTATGGGGCTTTTCAAGCAGTTCAACGATAATCAGGCATTCAAGAAGTGGCTGTCTGATATAGTGTTCACCACAACTTACGCTCCAGGAAAAGTGTTAAGCCTAAGCGAAATTATCCCTCCGCAACTTCTTAAAGTCGCCGAGGAAGCAAAGGTATATAAGACAAACGAAGAAAGTTGAATAAGAACAAGTATATCCTTACGGAGAAGGTAAATCTATGAAGTATATAAGACCATCTGTATAGTTCAGCAGAATCATTTTTGCGGTTTTGTTTCTGCAAAAAAGCAAGGCATTCGCGCACTAAAAGCCCAGCGCCAAACGGCGCATACGGAAACCGGGGCATTCTCGCAATACGAAGGCCTTGCCGATTCATCTCGCAGCCTAAAGATTCGAGTTGCTTCACGGCAATTGTAGGGACAATCAATCAAATTCTAGTAAATTAGTGCCATCTGTGTTAATTCTGTATAATTTATAAGAAGAGTATTCCATGAAATATATATAATCTTCTACTATATATATACAATTAACATGTTTGTCACTTAATTTAATTTTCTCACCGCCTTCAGTACTTATTTTATATAAGTTCCAAAAACGTTTTACATCTGCATAATATATATATCCATCTTTGTAATTTATTTTAGTGCATATATCGTTGCTTAATTTTATTAAACTCCCATCAGCTAATCTTACTTTATAAAGACCATCTGTCTTGGTTAAATACGCAAAATCCTCAACCGCAATAAATCCATCTATTATGGGAACTTCTTCAGCTCTAAAATTGATTACCTCTGTGGGAAAACTGCTGCCGTCAACTGGTATTTTTTCTATTGAAGTGATCTTTTGGTAATATAGCCACCCATCGACTATATTAAAATGAGAAGCAAAATTATTAGAGCCAATTATAGCCCTATTCTTGCCTTCTGTACTAATTCTGAAAATATATACTTGGTCTTTGTAGTATATCCATTCTCCGAATACACAGAAATCATAAAACTCTTCTGAATTTTCCCCTTCAAGCAGCTGAACTCTGTTGCTGCCGTCTGTTAGGATTTTGTAAATGCCTCTGCTAGTGCCTCTGCTAGTTAGATAATATATCCACTCGCCAATGACATTAATTTCATCTATGTTTAAATAAGAGGGTTCTTTCAATTCAACCATCATCAAATCAGAGGGTTCTTTCAATTCAACCATCATCAAATCAAAGGGATCATAAATTTTTGTTTTATGGCTTCCATCGTTTTTCTGCTTATAGATAGAACCATCAAAACAATAATAAATCCAATCCCCCTGACCTGCTAACAGATTGCCATTGGAAATATTTCCTGAACTATTTCCCTCTTCATTTAAATATGAATTCTTATTAAGCTCTTCGGTCGGATCTGTCGGGTTTTGAGTAGCTCCAACCTTTTTTTTATTGTTAAAAATCTTCAAATCAGCTATCTCCTTTCTTCAACTGATAAACTCTAAATATAGCTTGCATAAATTAGATACAGAATGTGCAAAGTTATTAAATTGCACTTATATGCCATTTTTATTGAAAGTTTCTAATTTGGGGCTTGATAAATGGAGTTCCAAATTAGAAACTTTCAACGCAAATCAATTCCCCTATCTGCGCACTGTCCCTCGCAGGTTGTGGAAACCGGGAATTGCTTTGAGAGCAATTCGCAGGCATAAGAGCGTAACCTAAAATCAAACCTTCCAACCGATAGCTTATTGCTCGCTTTATCCTGGCTCTTATGGAAAGGAACTGTTCTCCATTCAGGCTAGAGGCCAGTGCGAAAGCACGCTTGCATTCCTGTCCAAGATTTACTGATAGGTATACGAAACTGCCTGTTTTGAAGCTTGATTATACAGCGTCCAGCTGTACAGCCAAGCTCCAAAACAGGAGCATTTGCTGAAAATCGAATTGCTTCCTTATTTTCAAATCAAAAGCTTTAGATAGAAAAAGAGAAAATGGTTAGAAAAGTCGGTATTTTGAGGTCTACAAAAAATACTCAATCGTAGTTTCCGGAGTTTTCCGGGTGTTCTCATTGAAAATCAAGACAGCCTCCCTCGACTCCGGCGGGCCAAATGAATACGGGGTTCCTGCAGGCCCGTTGAAGATCGTGAAAGCGACCCTCCGGTTTGCAGCGCACGGTTTGTCCCAAAGCATCTCAATCCCTGGAATTGCAAAGGGACGCTTGCGGTAGTACGGATCAAAGAGTTCCACCGCCTCGTCTGAAAGCCCCGTCAATGCTACATAGTGCTCACAGCCGTAAACCAGGCGAACCACAGCAACTCCCCCCTGTTGCAAAGCCGCCGCTATTTGACTGTTTTGGCTTATACGCACTCGATCTCCGCTTAAATACTCGCTCACCACAGGAAGCTTTTTTGCCTTCGCATATTGGTTGAGCCAGCTGCTTAAAAACATCATCGCCATTTGGGATGTGCCGCTTTTGCATGGCTCTCCTTTTTCATTATAGCAGTCGAGAGTATATGTCATAACGTAGCGCAGAAGGTCAGGCGGTATCTCTTCCCTGGCAAACAGGAAGCTTATCGCGTTTAGTAGGCTAGTTGGACCGCAGTCGTATTCTGTGCGCTGGTAGCTAAGCGGAACCTTCATACATCCTCACTCCTCAGACATCAACGCCATTACAAGCCGTACGCATAGCTCAAGTTCATTCAGGCGGCTATATTCCCTCGCGCTGTGAACCTCATGCATCGAACACGCAATTACAAGCCCTTCAATGCCATGCAGAGCGAAATTGTTATTGTCGCTTCCTCCCATCGTTGAATGGATATGACAGGGCGCGCCCACAGCCTTGCATGCTCTTTCAAAGCGCAACGCCACAGGACTCTCCATCCTGGTTTCATACGCCTTAATCGGGCATGTCTTGAAAAACTCGGCGGTGCAACCCGCCGCTATAGCTTCTTCAGCAAATAAAGCCTCTATCTTCTCAGCCAACGCCAAAGCGTCCTCATGTTTCAAGCTTCGAATTTCACCTTTCGCCTCGCAGAGATCCGGGATGATATTGCTTGCCGTCCCGCCCGAAACGACTCCTATATTGCAGGTAAGGCCTGGCTTCAGCTGGCCTGCGGGCATCTGGGCGATAGCCTTTGCGCAAGCGCGTATGGCATGTGCGCCCTCATTTGGAGCAAAGCCCGCGTGAGACGACTTCCCCCGAATCACCTGAACAAATGACATTATTGTGGGAGCGGCGTTTGCCGCTTCTCCTATGGCGCCGCTCAAATCCAGTACATACGCCTCTTTAGAGATTATCCTGCTGTAATCCGCAATCCGGGAGCCCAGTCCGTAGATCTCTTCAGCTACAGGAAATAGCAGCTCTATGTCGCGCCGCGGCTTCCCCTCTTCATCCAAACGAGTCAGAGCCTCCAAAATAACGGAGATGCCTGCGGCATCATCAGCTCCCAGTATGGTATCTCCGCCTGAGGTTATCAAGCCGTCTTCATGAAGAATGCCCCGCTTTCCCTTCGCCGGCTCAACAGTGTCCATGTGGGCGCTGAACAGCAGTGGAGGCTTATTAAGCTTGCCCGGCAGAAATGCGTAGAGGTTCCCGCAGTTTCCTCCGAGTTCAGAGCCCGCTCCATCTTCGAAGCATTCGGTGCCAAGCTCTTTAAGCTTGTTCAAGAGCAGGCTCGAGGACTGCCTCTCTCCTAATGAAGGGCTATAAACTGATGTAAAGCAACTAAAAGTATCCCATAAACGTTTTTCGCTCAAATCAGGCGCTCCTTCCACTGCATCATCGCAGTTGTTATGCGGCGGATACCCCCGCCTTTAGGCATGGGGAGGAAGCCGCATGTCCTCCTTTTCAGTTAGAATGGCAGTTCTCCTGGACAAAAGGTTGAGCTTCCTGCAGCTGATTCCCGCAGACAGCCTTTCTCCATCCAGCGGGCGAACGCCGAAGCTCCCGCTTGATCGCCTCCCGAAAATGAAGCCCTTGCGCCCGTCCGGCATTTGGACTCTGCCGAATAGCTGAAAGCCAAATGCATGCTTTGGAGATTGATTCAGCTTCCTCTTTCCGCCTTTGCTGACAGCAGCCTTATGGATCTGGCGATTGCGCTTCCCTGCGGCTTTCTGCATGTAGATTGCATCTAAAGGAATAGCCAGTGGATTCCCGCCGGTGCATCTCGCGCCTGCCGCATGATCTTTTTCCAATCCATTTCTGATTCTCGTGCTCTTTGCGGTGTAGCCGTATGCCGTACCCGCATCCGCATATTCTTCCTTTAGCCTATTATAGAAAGCCCGCCTCATAATCCCCATGAATGCGGCGTCTCTGAAAGATTGCCCTCTCTTTAGGTTTAGCTTAAGCTTTCCCGCATAGCGCCCATGAAAGCGGCGCATCGGCAGTCGCTATGGCAATCCTCGCATAATGTGATTAGATTGTTCGGAGCGTCGCCTCCTATTTTGCGGCTTTCTATGCGGTGGACGTTCAGTATGCGGTTCCTGCAT
Organism: Clostridiales bacterium; assembly: GCA_031269465.1. Taxonomy (GTDB): domain Bacteria; phylum Bacillota; class Clostridia; order Lachnospirales; family WQUN01; genus JAISWZ01. The sequence goes on from JAISZB010000111.1 coordinate 8,756, forward strand.
CCTTTTCTGCCGTGGCACGCATGTCCATCGCGGAACAAGACATATTCCCGAACATTCCAGAAGCCCATCTGATCTCCTTGCTGATAATTCTTTCCTGATACAGCGGGATTTTTGATTTTCTGAATATCGAAAGCCGCAAC
>JAISZB010000176.1 GCA_031269465.1 Clostridiales bacterium
GTGGTAAATATACATAAGATATTGCCGATAGCTAAAACAATAGTTGAGGTTGCGGCTTTCGATATTCAGAAAATCAAAAATCCTGATACATCAGGAAAGGACTGTCAGCAAGGTGATCAGATGGGATTCTGGAATGCAGGGGAATATGTCTTGTTCCGAGACGGGCATGCGTGCCACGGACGGAGGAATTGCAAGAACCCTATATTGAACGTCCATCGCATTGAAAGCCGCAAAACAGGAGGCGATGCTCCGGACAATCTAATCACATTATGTGAGGATTGCCACAATGACTACCGATGCGCCGCTTTCATGGGCGCTACTCTGGCAAGTTGAAGTTGAATCTCAAGAGGGGGCAATCTTTCAGAGATGCCGCATTCATGGGGATTATGCGTTGGGCTTTCTATAACAGGCTGAAGGAAGAATACACGGACGCGGGTATGACATACGGCTATACCGCTAAAAACACCCGAATCAGAAATGGATTGGAAAAGGGACATGCGGCAGGCGCGAGATGCACCGGCGGAAATCCGAAGTCCATTCCATCGGATGCAATCTATATGCAGAAAGCTGCAGGAAAGCGCAATCGCCAGATCCATAAAGCGACTATCAACAAAGGCGGAAAGAGGAAATTGAATCAATCTCCAAAATATGCATTTGGCTTTCAATTGTTCGGCAGGGTTCAAATGCCGGACGGACGCAAAGGCTTCATCTTCGGGAGGCGATCAAGCGGGAGTTTTGACGTTCGCAAGTTGGACGGAGCAAAGCTGTCTGCGGGAATCAGCTGTAAGAAGCTCAAGCCTCTGGAGAAGCGCAAAACAATATTGACGGAAAGGAGCATGCGGCTTCCTCCCCGTGCCTAAAGGTAGGGGTATCCGCCGCATAACAACTGTGATGAGTAGAGAATTAAGCATTCCACTAGTTTGCGAATAGTATGAGCATAAGTCGTCGAATCAGATCTACTATTTAGCAGCTCGAAACGTCCGGAGCAATCCGGAAATTGAGGCTGTAAAAAAGTCCGAGCCTGATTTGCAGGCCTTCCGTTCGGGGAACGCCGCAAAGGCGCTGTCTGTCCGGCCTGCCAGGCGGGCGCTTTGCGGGCTATTGCGACTATTTGCCGCCCGACTTGCTTTGATGGCGATCCTGGCGTCGATGGCGGATTGCGTCGACTGTACCCGGATAAGCTCGCTCGTCGCCGACAATAAGGAATGGGTGAAAGATATCGTCCGATTCCCAAGCGACGGCAAAACTCCGGATAAAGGCGCTTTCCGCTATGCATTCGTGAAGGCAGGCGCCGGATTCTACAAAAAACGGCAGAAGGATTATTTCCTGCCTCAATGATATAATAAATCCGCTCCGCATTCCCAGGCGGGAGACCGGGATCCTGTCGGCTGACGGCCAGGAATCCGCAGGATCCAGCCGGAATGAGCGCGTCGACGGATACCGGAGGGCTCGGAGAATCTTTTCGACTAGACCGCTGGAATTCTGATAAAAATCTCCGGAACAGGCGTCAAGTCGAGCGAAGCGAACGAACTTTCCGGAATGCTAGGAAGCGGCGAATTCAAAGGTTGCGTCTCGGCCGGCAACGTGGGAGTCGCGCATGCCTCAGCGGTGAAGGCAAGGCGGGATGTAGACAACAACAAGAAATCTTTCAGGGCGATAATGGACAAGAACTCTCCGGGCGCATGGCAGCGCAACTGATCGATCATATTGATGTTTACCGCGCTGAACATGTCGATGGAGTGTTCAATCAACAGGTTAGGATTTTTTGTATTTGCATCGACTGATTTGAGATTCCCGAATGGGAGAGCATATCTGATTTTGACATCCTGGTTCATACAAGAAAGCCGACGCCTTATGTTGCGCTGAGAAACCGAGAAAGCCTGATAAATGAAGAGCGCCTTTATAAGACTTTCTCAATTCTATAACGGCACCCATACTGATGCTCGCAGGAAGGTTCAGATTTATAGAATCTATGCATTTGAATCCTCATCAGCATAACAGTTATGCCTGGCTTTGCAAAGAAGGCTCCAAGCTTTTTTGCCTCTGCGGCATTATTTAAATATGAAGATCCTTTTTGGAAAAAACTTTAATAGCGCCAAAGAACAGCAGAACAGCTCCTACAAAGAGCGCGGCCATTCCCGCAATCGCTCCGGCTTCGCCCGCGATTAGCCCGCTGGCGTCGAAGAGAGTGAAAAACGTTGCATATTTTGCTTTCTCAGCGCTTCCTCCCGCATTGGCCAGCATCTGAACTGCAAACTCCAATAGCGGAATTCCCGCTCCGAAACCCACTGCATACTTAGATTCATCAAATAGGCAGGAACACAAAAAGCACATGCCCGCTATAAAAAGATGCAGACTCAATGCACCGGCATTCATTAGCATAAACGCTCCTATTTCAAGCTTTCCTGGGAAAAGCGCCTCGCTCAAGGCAATTCCCAATAAGCTTGCGAAAGCTATAATCAAAAAAACCCCAGTCGCGATCACCTTCATTTGAGAAAATGCCACTGTTGAGCGTTTTACAGGAGCAGCCAGAAGATATGTCATCGATCCCTTGTCTACATGCCTTGCAATTAGCTTGTTTGCGGATATAATAACGAAAACCATAGGAAACATCAGCATCAGCAAACCATACAGATATGAGGCTAAAAATCCCGCCATTGTCGAACCGGATTCGCCCATTCCCATTATCGCCATCACCTGGGGCATTGAACTGGCAAGCTGGTTCAGTACGCTTTCAAGAGACGGATCATACATGGGTATTATAGTTGAGAAATACATTGCAAGCACTGCTGAGATTATCAGAAGAAGCGCAAATGTCTCCCTCATTCCGCGCTTGTATAATGTGAAGTTAAACACCCTTTTCACCTCCGTAGTATTGGAGAAATATTTCTTCAAGGCTTTGGCTTGGAGCTGAAATGTTAACTATCGGATGCTTGTTCATGAGCGCAATGAACTGGCTGATATTGTTTTGAACTAAAACGGTTACATGCGCATGAGAGATCTCGCTTATTGCCAAATCCTCATTTGCAAACTCCAACGCCGCCTCTTCGCTTTCAAGAGTCACCTCATACTTTTTCACCTGCGCCGCTTTCAGGCCGTCAACCGAGTCTACGGCAGCCAAGCGACCGTTCTTTATTATGCAGACGCGCTGGCAAGCGCGCTCCACTTCATCAAACATATGAGAAGACATAAGTATGGTTTTGCCTTTTTCCCTTTCTTCTGCAACAAGATCTATGAATCTGTTCTGCATAAGAGGATCGAGTCCGCTAGTAGGCTCATCTAGAATCAAAATGTCTGGATCATGCATAAATGCCGCTACTATTCCTACTTTTTGCTTCATGCCTTTGCTCATTTTCTTCAGCTTCCCTTTAGCATCAAGCTCAAAGAGAGATATCAGATCCATCTTTCTTATGCTTGAATCTACGCCTCTATATTTTTCTATGAAATTCAAAAACTCAGCGCCTGTCATATCATCGAAGAAATTCATCTCTCCTGGAATATATCCTAGATTTTTCTGAACAGACGGCCTGTCGAGCCAGCAATCCTTGCCGTCGATGCGGCAAGTGCCGCTTTCAGGCTTCAAGAATCCCATCAGATGACGTATGGTTGTAGTTTTTCCAGCGCCATTCGGCCCCAGAAAGCCAAATACTTCACCTCTCTCAACAGAAAACGAAAGATCAAATACTCCTTTGCCGTTTCCATAATCGCGTTTCAGGCATTTCACTTCCATTATGCTCATTTCAAATACTCCTCCTTGTAAAACGACTGCTTGAGCAGATTCATGTACATCTCCAAGTCGGCGCATATCGTCTTTATGTCTTTTTCCTTTTTCCCCCTCCCATATCCTTCATTAATCCATGTTACGGCATTCAAGGCAACGCTCCTATCCACTCCAGGCTTGAACTTTCCCCAATCCACGTTTTTGAATATGACATCAAGCCCTTTATCAACTCTCTTGTCATTAATCGCCTTCAAATCATCGTAAATGTCAGTACCCTTTTCTTCAAGCGTGGATATCATAAAGTCAAACATGCCTGGAAACCTCGCTGCCACGCGCACTTTTATGTCAGTAGCGAGCTTAATGCATTCAAAGAAGTCCTCTGGCCCCTCTACTACTTCCATAGCTACAGCATCACAGGCAAACTGGAACAAATAGAGGTACATGCCGCGCTTCGTTCCAAAATATTTGAATAAAGAGGATTTAGGTATACCGACAGCTTTGGCTATATCGGAAGTAGATGTTTTTTTGTAGCCTGTTTTACCAAAACATGAAAATGCAGCATTTATTATAGAGTTTCGTTTTTCCTCCGACAGATTTTCAAATGTTGCGTTGATATCATTCACTCCCATCTATTGTGATGACTGAATCGGTCATCATTATTATAACACCTATGACCAAATCGGTCAATACATTTTTGATCCTTCTTTCTCACCTATCTCGAGTTTGTTTTTAGCAATCAAATGAACAGATTTCTTGCCTGAATTATCCTGAGGACTTGAATAACCAGTCAGCAACTCGTGGAATGCGGAGCGCGGCCCCATTAAGCTCCAAGGAAGACAGGCATTCAGATGCAATTCGTCCGCGACTGGAGTTGCAAGGCGGATTTTCACCATCAGCGCAGGCGGCGTTCACCCAATGCTTGCCTATCTTATCGCCCTAATAAAAGGGCGTCGGGAAATCGGCATGCCGGCATCTCGGCAACATTGATATAGCAGCCATCGCCCGTTCAATGCTTACAGTCATGAAAATGCCCGGCGACGATGAAATTCGGGTAATGCGCCGCGCGAATGAACCTGGCCCGGCTGGGCCAGCCTTGTCTGCGGCTTTGACGAGGAAAGCGGCATGGCTTGGCTCGGAGAAGCGAACCTTAACATAGAGGAAATGCTGGAGGATAAACCTCGCAACCTGCCGACATGACAACCGCGCTGGATATTGCGACGACTTTCCGGAGGGGCATCATCCAAAGAGTTGCTGCCGTCCGCGCGGATTGCAGCGGACGCAATCGCCAAAGGCATAAAGCCTTTTTAAAGCGGAATGCTCTCATCCCTATGAATTTGTCTATTCAGCCTAAATAATTCGTTGCTGGATGAACATTGAAATGTTCCGTTTTTGAGTCAAGATATGCAACTCCTCAATGGATAATTCATCTCTAAAGTCGGTGCAATTGGCTGAGTATTAGCATTAAGTGGGGAATTCTGAAAACCTCAAAAAGTTGCTCTTTTACAATGCCTTAATCATTGCTATAAACCTGATTTTTGTATCAAGCGCTTGAAATGGTGCAAATCCTGTAGAATAATTGAATGACTGCTACGATAATGTAACTGTCATCTTGGTCTGTTTTAAAAATATGCCATAACAAGCTCCATTCTGCCGTCATTGTCGACGGCACAAACAGTAATGAAACGGGGTGGTTCCCTGCTAACCTCTCTCAAAAATTGACACCACTAATACCACTGATACGGCGCGAAAAAATGCTTTTTCAAGACCTTTTGGGAGTGAAAAAAGCCTTTATTTTAGCTATTTCTGAAAGATTTTATTAAACTCTTGGTTCTAAATATTCATGGTGTTACCTTCGAAAGACGGTGGGAATTCTTAAAACCTAAAAAGTTGTTCTTTTACAACGCCTTAATCATTGCTATAAAGGAGCAGGCATGCTATAATGACAATGCGTTTAGATCTGCGAATGCTCGATTCTTCCGCTAAGATTTTATTCTTAAATATGTCTAAACGCCTAGAGTTAAGGTTTTCTTTAAATTGCCAGCGGCTCAGTATAATATCTTTCTGTCTATTTAAGGATAAGATGCTTGATACTAGTTGAATTGCTTCTTTTCATTCTCACTCTAAAGAATTGCCCCGCATCAGCGAGGCGCCTTTTAATAATGGAAGCCTCCAAAACGCTGGCTTCCCATGCTTTAGAGTACAGCTTTTCATAAACACGTGTTTAAGTCTATCAATCTTCTTGTACAGAACAAAAGGAGGAAAAAAGAATGGCAAATGGAGGAGACACATCCAAGATCACTAGGGATTACTTTGATTCCCTGCTTCTTGAAATGAGACATATCGATGCGGTTAAGCCCACTACTGAAACAGTCATTTACGGTGAAAAATTCTCTTCTCCCATTATGACAGCCGCATTATCTCATCTTGACAAAGTCAGGCCTAATGGAACTGTTCTTATGGCTCAAGGAGCTTATGCCTCTAAATCAGCTATGTGGATCGGTATGGGCGATGAGGAAGAGCTTGAAGCGATCATTGAAACAGGGGCTAAAACAATAAAAATAATAAAGCCCTATGCTGACAATGACGTGATATTAAAGAAAATAGAGCATGCAGAGAAAAGCGGGGCTTTGGCTGTAGGAATTGATATAGATCATGCCTTCGGAAGCATTTCCGAGTGGGATTATATACTCGGGCTTCGCATGAGTCCCAAATCCTTTGATGAAATTAAAAGTTTCGTTAATGCGACTAAGCTCCCTTTCATAATAAAGGGAGTCTTGAGCTTGCAAGACGCTCTTAAATGCCTCGAAGCCGGAGTTAACGGAATAGTAGTATCTCACCATCATGGAATGGTGGACTACGCTCTGCCTCCTTTAATGATTCTTCCGAAAATCGCAAAAGCCGTGGGAGGCAAATTTCCAATATTCGTCGACTGCTGTTTTGAACGCGGACTTGATGTCTTCAAGGCTCTAGCTCTAGGAGCTACAGCTGTAAGCGTCGGGCGCGCTCTTATGAAGCCTCTGAAAGATGACGGAGCGGATGGCGTCCAAAAATATATCGAGGAAATGAAACATGAGCTCCAGTGGGCTATGGCAGTCACATGCTCCAAGAATCCAAGCAGCATTGACCCGACTATACTATGGAATAAATAAGCTTATCTCTTTTGGAAATCAATAGCTTAATAATCAGGGAATTTGGATATGTTTAATTATGGTCGCATGCATCTTATGCCATTTGTAAGAAAGCAACTGCAAATCTTGATAAAACCTGCCATTCAACGTTGATATCAGATAGATTCAGGTCAATCACCCCATAGCTAAAAGCTAGGGGCTTGCATTAGCAAGTCCTGATTGACTAGCCTAAGTCTTAACTGACTACGCTGTCCAAGAATATATAGGTACTCCGGAGCGTTTGCTCCAGCTCCGGACACTACGGCTTGTGGCTGAACAGTCCTCTAGGGGAAGAGACAGTGCCCCAGGCATACAAAACCTTGGAACAGCATTGGCGAAGGGCGACTTACCCTAGAAATAGGGGATTATAGCGGAAGGATTATGCTGCTGTGGTTTATGTTCTGAATAAGAATGGAAAGCCTTTGATGCCTACAAAGCGTCATGGGAAAGCAGGACGTTTGCTAGAGGATGGAATGGCTAAGGCTGCAAAGCTTGAGCCTTCTGCAGTCCAATTGCTGTATGAAAGCGCGGAATATACCCGGCCGATAAATCTGGGAGTAGATGCGGGAAGCAAGACTATAGGCATTTCCGCGACTACTGAGAAAGAAGAATTGTACGCCGCTGAAGCGGAGCTGAGGACTGATATAGTAGATTTGCTCTCGACGAGAAGAGCATTCAGACGCGCGAGGCGCAA
>JAISZB010000191.1 GCA_031269465.1 Clostridiales bacterium
TTAGTACGAAAATACATTTTAAGGACATTTGTCCATGCCTCAAACACACAAATGGCTTAATATTTTCATCCTTAGTGGTGAAGCGAAGCTTCATAGGGGTTTATATGAAAAGCAGTATATGATGTGGGATGATTGCCGCAGCCTTGCACTTTTACTTGACTTTTTCTAAGCATAGCCTTACCTTATATTCTTAGTCATACTGAATTGCATGCGAAAGAACCGATTTTAGAGCTTGATTATACAGAGCCCCAACGGATAATCAATCTCCAAAATCGTGCTTTTAACTGCAAATCGGTTTAACGTCTGGGAGAATTCGCTCAAAGGGCCCATCCGCTGAGCGGCGCGAAATGACGATATCAATCGCGCTCGCTGTATAATCAAGATCCAAAAAAGGTGATTTTCTATAAAATTCAGTATATACATAGGCAGCAACAGGCGCATCGGCTATCCGCGCCGATGCAGGCGGGCGCGAATAGCTTAAGCGCATGCGGCGGCGGCCTGCGGCCATCAATCCCAGATGCATGCGACCTTTCTTTTTTCTGTCTGGACGCGCCTATAAAGCTTCTTCGGCGCAGCTATACTGATTTGCAGATGGCATTTCCTAGGCGCATTTGGATGCAAATCGATATATTGGAAGGCCTGATTTCGTCATGGTAGACGCGTTAAAGCTCTATGCATTTCCAGAATGAAGCAGAAAACCGCTTTCAAAGAAAGGCGCTTATGAGGTTGAATTGAGGAATTGACTTTATTGGGGGCATTTAATTGGAGTATGCATCTTATGGCAAAACAGGACGCAGCGTCAGCCGTCTGGGCTTTGGCGGAACTATCGCGGGGCTTGCCAACTACCTTGGCGCCTTTGATCCTAATGAGCGCGAAAATGCGGAGCAAATCATTGAAGCCATCCATACGGCCTTGGAATTGGGCGTGACTTATTTTGACACTGCTTGGTCGTATGGAAATGGAACGAGTGAAAGGATATTCGGAGAAGCTCTGGAAAAGGCCGATGCTTCAAAAATATTCCTGGCTACCAAAGCTTTAGCCTCGGACGCGAAGACAGCCAGAGCGTCCCTGGAAAGGAGCCTTAAGAATCTAAGGCGTGATTCCATTGATCTAATTCAAATTCACGGCTCATTCTATTCGGATGAAATGTGCGACATGCTGCTTAAAAAAGGCGGAATGGCTGAAGAACTGGAAAAAGCCAAGCGAGAGGGCTTGGCAAGCTTCATAGGCTTCACTATAGAGTGCCAGAACACGTCCGTTTACCGGCTTATCAGAAGCGGCATATTTGATGTGATGCAGATTCAGTACAACTTAATTTTCCAGCATCCTTACGATCCCAGCTGGAAATGCGGCAGCATCTATGAAGCGGAGGAAAATGGGCTGGGAATCGCATGCATGAGGAGCATGACCTCAGGGATTTTTCAGAAGTGGATTCAAATCGCAAACCCGGAAAACACCTTTGACTACACCCCTTCCCTGCTGCAGTTCGCTTTATCCAATCCGCTTGTGGATGTGGTGCTTGCGGGCATGAGAAGCGCTGAAGAAGTAAAGGAAAATGTCAAGACTGTGGAAGACCTGTCTGGACGAATTGATCTGGATGGACTGCACACCCGCTATGTCTGAAAGGAGAGACTCCTTGGCAAAATGGTATGAAAGCCTTGTGCGATACGGACAGACAAATCTAACTGAAATTGATCCGATAGATTGCGACATTGAGTTTTGGAAGGATTTTTGGAAACGCACGTCTACGCAAGCCATTATAGTAAATGCGAGCGGAATAGTCGCATATTATCCTTCTCGCTTTCCGCTTCAGTATAGAGCGGCCAAGCTTGGTAGCAAAGATTTCTTTGGAGAATTCGTGAAAGCCGGACGAGAGTCCGGCTTGGCAATTCTGGCGCGAATGGATATAAATAGAGCAAGCAGGCAGTTTTACGATTCTATTCCAGAGTGGTTCGCAGTGAAAAAAGACGGCTCGCCCTATGAGGCTCAAGGTAGGTATCAAAGCTGTCTCAACAGCGGCTATTATAAAGATTATATTCCTGAAGTTCTAAAAGAGATAATAGAGCTCTACCACCCGGACGGATTTACAGACAACAGCTGGACAGGGATCGCCAGGGATTCAATCTGCTACTGCGAAAGTTGCGGCAAAAGCTTTTTTGAGCACTCTGGATTGGCTCTTCCGGAAGCCTGCGACTATAATGACCCCGCATACAGGCATTGGATAAGCTGGAGCTATAAATGCAGAACTGACAATTGGGATTTATTCAATCGAATCACAAGGGAGTTCGGCGGAGAAGACTGCCTCTGGCTTGGGATGGTGAATGCGAATTTTGTATCTTCCCACGCAAGCTTTTGCGATTTGAGAAAGATTGCCAAGAGATCAAAAATATTCATGGTTGATCATCAGGGCAGGGATGGCAACGGCTATGAGCAGAACAGCCTGAACGGCGTTCTGCTTCATCAGCTGATAGGATGGGACAAGATCATTCCAGAGAGCATGAGCGGCTATGTTCGAGGCCTCAACACTTTCAGGCGCGCAGCCAATCCTCAGCTTGAGCTTTGGCTGTGGATGCTTTCGGGGTTTGCCGGAGGCATATCTCCGTGGTGGCATATAGTCGGAGGACTTCAGGAAGATCGCAGGGTTTTTGCCAACATTGAGCCGATGATGCAGTGGCATAGGGATCATGAGGAGTACCTTTTCAACAGGACGCCAATTTCAGACATCGGCGTGCTATGGAGCCAGGCAAACGTGGAATTTTACGGCGGGTTGAACTCCAAAGACCGTTTGGAACTGTCGTGGCGCGGAATAAATATGGCTCTTACCCGAGCGGGCTTGCCATTTGTTCCTATTAACTGCGGGGACGCCTATGAACAAGCATCTGGAAAAAAGCTTCTTATTTTGCCAGAACTCGCGGTGATAGATGAAGCCTTGCTGGAATTTCTAGAACAGTTTGTAGAAAGCGGAGGCTCTTTGCTTGTGATAGGCGCCGCCGGGATATTGGATGCAGATGGAAATCCCTATGAAAAGTCGTGCTTGGAGCGCCTGTTGGGAGCGGCTCCAAAGAATCCGCATGCGGCTGAAGGCGGTTGCGCGGACGGAAACTGGGAAAACCCTTCGCATCATAGCTATATAAGGATAGAGGGTGCCGGCAGGCAGATATTAAAAGGGTTTGAAAGCACCGACATCATTGGCGCGGGCGGGGAGTATTCAGAAATAGTTTTAGGCGAGGCGGAGGTTTTGGCTACCTACATCCCGCCATTTCCGATTTATCCTCCAGAGTTTGCATGGACTGACACAAAGAGAACTCATATGCCTGTCATCATGAGGAATAGGCCATTTGAAAGCGGAGGCGCCGTCATATATGCGGCATTTGATTTGGATGCGGTTTACGGCAAGAACGCCTTGCCTGATCATGGCGGCTTGATAGCCGACATGGTTGAATTTCTGCTGGACGGACATTGCAGCGTGAAAGCAGAAAGTGAATTCTACATTGACTTTAAAATCTACAGGCAACAGGATCGCATCATAATCCACTTGATAAATTCAAAGCATACCGGCTTTGATCATGGATACGCCGAAAAGAACATCCCTGCGGGGCGGGTTTCCGTACATTTCAAGGGCTTAGGCTTTACGCCGAAAACAGCCTTTGCGACTGAGGATGGCATCTGCGCGAAGCTGGACATATCAGAAGGCGGCTTCTCTGTTTGCGTAGAAAAGATATGCATTCATCAGCTGATTGTTATTGAGTCAATAACCCACGGACTAATATCTCAAGGTTAAAACCCTTTGATATTTGAGGCGGTGGCTTGCAGTTGCAAGTCCTGATTGACTAGCCTAAGTTTCCACTAGGAAACTACGCTGTCCAAGAATATATAGGTAGAGCGACCGAGCAATGCCGCACACATTAACGGGCGGGAACCCCGTCCAGGAAGGCAGAGGCATGCCACTGGCAGCGAGCCGTGGAAGTGCTT
>JAISZB010000228.1 GCA_031269465.1 Clostridiales bacterium
ATGTTCCTTTTTTGGAGCTTGATTATCCATTGAGTGGTGCGAAATGCCGATCTCGGCATTTTGCACTCGCTGTATAATCAAGCTCCAAAAAAGGCAATTTTATATGAAAAGCAGTATAACTGTCCGCTGTACAGCAAAGCTGAAATAGGCGCTTTAGTATGCTGATTTTCATATGAATCCATATGACGCTATGCTTCACCGCCAAGAGTGAAAATATTAAGTCAATTGTGTGTTTGTGGCATGGACAAATGTACATGAAATGCATTTTCGTACTAAACTGCCTTTTTTGTTGATTATAAAGCTAGTGCGATTGATATCCGCATTTCGCGCTCGGCTGTATTATCAACAAAAAAAGGAACATTTTATGAAAGCCGGCATATGCAAATCATCGGACGAACCGTCACTTCCATAGCTGGAATGCGGCTACCGCCGCGATTATTACAACCATATGCAAACCTGCGGTTATTGTAAGGAACAATTCGCTTTTTTTCACATCAGACATCGCTCTGACCAAGCGGCAGGCAATCAGGTAAGCCGCGAAGATGGGAATGGAGCATGCGTTTATTATAAAGTGAGGGGCAAGAGAGCTGTAGGACTCCAAGCTCAATCCCCTTATGAGCAAAATGGCGGTGTTCATTATAAGCAGGAGGCAGATGAAATTCGCTGAGTTCCTAATAACCCGCATAGGGGATTTGGCAGGCTTTCTAATCGCCTTGCGAAGCCCAGATGCCGCCAGGCATATAATAATCGCTGGGATAGTGAACGCATATGCCAGTAGAAGGAAGTACTCCGCCAAGGGAAGGAGCATGGGCGTTTTTATGTAGTCCTCATAAGGGCTGGATATGCCGGTCACCGCTCCATCTTCGAGAACAAATCTGAGCAGCGGCAAAGCGGAGTATTCATCCTCCGCTTTGAATATGTAAGGCGCTTGCTGGATATAGTTGGAACCTAGCCATGACAATGCTGAATCTTCACTTTGGGCGGTGAGTATTACCGGAGATAGCTTGTAAATGATTCCTTGGTATGTGTCAGCATCCTGGCGGGCTGAAAAATACACGCCTGAAATTTCTTCCGCCGTGCCTTCGCCTTTAGCTTCGGAGCCAATGATTTCCGGACCAAGGATTATGTCGGCCAGACGGTTCGCAAGCATGCTTTTGCCTGCGGTGTTGGAAAGCATCAAGAGACTCTCTCTAGTTTCAGGAGAAAACCAGAAACAGCTGGAAAAACCTGCGGCGTCCCCGCCATGGGACAAAAAGAGGGCGTTTCTTTGCTCCGCCCAGAAGCCGTGCGCATTTTTTACGGCGCCGTCAGGATAGTAAAGGGACGGGGCAAGAAGCTTGTCCAGCGTCTCCTTGCTTTTAAACAGAGGCGAGGCTTCTCCCTCGGGAGGAGTCAAGGCGCACAGGAACTTGGCGGCGTCAAGAGCTGAGCCCATGGCTGAGCCTGCCGGATACATGCTCGTGTAAACTCTGTTATTCGCCATATAGGCTCTAAAGCCGGTGTAAGCTTTGACAAGGCTTCGCCTGGCGGCAAGATCCGGCCTGTCCCCTTGGGTGGGATGCACTGTCGTTTCGAGCATGCCAAGCTTTTTAAAGATGTTTTCCGCTGCGTACTCGTAAAAAGGAACGCTGGATATCCTCTCCACGATGAATCCGGCAATGGCGGCGCCGTAGGTGGAATAGGCGCAGACGCGGCCGGGGGGGTATATCTGAAGCGGCTCCATTTTTATCAATGAACTCTCTAGATTAAGGGTTTTTTCAGGCCAAAGGGTGTAAATGTCTTTAGTTGCGTCTCCCCAGCCTGCATTGTGGTTCATCAGGTTCAAAACAGTTATCGGATCGCCGTATTTTAGCTTCTTTAAAAAGCCTTCTGGCAGAAGAGGCCTTATATCCTCATCCAGCTTCAGCGCCCCATCCTCCGCAAGCTGCATCGCCGAGATCCAAACGAGCATTTCGGTTGCCGAACCCCATTCGAAGATGGTATCCCTGTCGATAGGCTTGCCGTTTTCGATATCGGCGCTCCCGTAATACCACTCCTGCGAAACGGCGCCGTCTTCTAGGCGCATTACGGCGGCGCCTGAAAGATATGAGCCGTTTTCCCGCAAAAAAGCGTTAACATCAACTTGAGAGGCATAAGCGGATGCAGATGGAAATACGGCGCAAATTATTGCTGCAGTTGCAAGCATTGAAAATTTCATCGATTGTTATGCGGCGGAGACCCCTGCCTTTAAGCATGGGGAGGAAGCCGCACGCCCTCCTTCCTTTCTGTTATGCTGATTCATAGGAAACTGCCTTTTTTTGTTGATTATCCATTGAGCGGCGCGAAATGCCGATATCAATAGCACTCGCTGAATAATGAAGCTTCAAAAAAGGTAATATTATATGAAAAGCGGTATACATTGAAGGGTGCGAAATGACTATATCCACATTTCGCTCTAATTGTATAATTCGACGTCAAATTTGGAACTATCCAGTGCAAAGCAGTATAGTTTGGGACAGAGATCGGGCCTCTCATAATTATAATGCTATTTTAAGAAAAAATATACTGAAAAATAGCGCAATTTGTAAAGCGCGGCAATGCTCGGTTAACAACCCTCAAAAGGCTCTCAAAAACTCAAACTGCTGCGGGATGGCTGAGGCTCTTAAGCATAAGGCCTTGGCTTAACTCATATGCGAGAAAGCGCCGAATCTGCTCAGGGGCTTTCACCTTGGATGGAGGCGCCGATTTAAAGTCAAGAGCCTTTTTTGGATCTTCTATAACCGGCATAGCCCGAATGGCAATTTCTCGCAGAGGCATGCCCAACATCCTCATTGGCAAGCCTGAAAAGAAAATATTTTGCAGCCAAGCAAAATGCTGTGCTAAGAAAAGGCCTTCGCTCATATATTGAATTGTACCCATACAATTAATATTCAAGGAGGCAGCACAGGCATGGAGCAGTATGACATCTACAAGGATATTGCGGAGCGCACAAATGGAGATATTTACATAGGGGTCGTAGGGCCTGTTCGCACAGGAAAATCAACGTTCATCAAGCGCTTTATGGATCTTCTGGTCATTCCCAACATCGAAAACAACTATTCTAAAGAGCGGGCGAAGGATGAGCTTCCGCAAAGCGCGGCAGGGAAAACCATAATGACGACTGAACCCAAGTTTGTTCCGAGCGACGCTGTAGCGATAAATTTGGATGGCAGCCTTTCCCTGAATGTCAGGCTCATAGACTGCGTCGGATACCTTGTGCCAAGCGCTGTAGGCCATATGGACGGCGACGAGCCGCGCATGATCTCTACGCCATGGTCTGAAGACAAAGTGCCGTTTATAGAGGCCGCTGAAACCGGAACGCGCAAGGTTATAACCGATCACTCGACAATCGGCTTCGTTGTCACGACAGACGGAAGCATTACCGAGATCCCGAGGGAAGACTACATTGAGGCTGAAGAAAGGGTTGTAAAGGAGCTTCAGGAGATCAACAAGCCGTTTGTAATCCTCTTGAACACCATTAAGCCTTATGCGCCTGAGACGGAGAAGATTCGCGCCGACATCTCTGATAAGTACAGCGTTCCCGCGGTGGCGGTCAACTGCGCCCAGCTGAAAGCCGATGACATCAACGCCATTATGGAAAAGCTGCTGTATGAATTCCCCATCAAAGAGATAAAGGTCAATTTCCCTAAATGGATTGAAACCCTGCCCCTTGATCACTGGCTGAAAAAAGATATCATCTCGTGCGTCAAGGACAGCTTCAACGACACTTTCAAACTTCGCGAGCTCAAGGCCAATGTGGGAAGGATCGAATCAAGCCAGTACGTTAAAAAGGCTTATATGGATAAAATCCTTCTGGGAGAGGGTTCCGCGAGGGTGGAAGTGGCTGTGGACGACAAGCTCTTCTACGGGATTTTGAGCGAGACCACCGGCATGGACATCGGCGGGGAGCATCAGCTCATAGCCACCATCAAGATCTTGGCCGAGGCCAAGCGCGAATACGACAAGGTGAAGTATGCGCTGGAGGAAGTGAAGCTGAAAGGCTATGGCATAGTAACTCCAGCCTTGGATGAAATGACTCTTGAAGAGCCGGTAATAGTAAAGCACGGATCCAAGTTCGGGGTAAAGCTGAAAGCCAGCGCTCCCAGCATCCATTTGATCAGGGCGGACATAGAGACCGAAATTTCACCGATAGTTGGATCGGAGAAGCAGAGCGAGGAGCTCATCACCTACTTGACGGAAGAAATGTCTAGGGATCCGAACAAGATCTGGGAGCTCAACATGTTCGGCAAGTCCATGCATGACATGGTAAAGGAAGGCTTGCAGAATAAGCTGTACAGGATGCCGGAGGAGGCTCAGCAAAAGCTTCAGGAGACTTTGCAGAAGATAATAAACGAGGGATCCGGAGGACTTATCTGCATCATTCTCTAATATAAGGGTTTGCACCCAAAGGTTCCTATTTTGTAGTTTGCATCGCAGCGTGAAAGAGCGCAATCAAGCAAAATAGTCATGCATTTGAACGCAAATCAGAAATCTTTCCAATGAGCATCAGCATATGAAAAAGAAGAAGCCCATGGCTTCTTCTTTTTCATATTTTAATGATTCCCTTATAAGAGCTGAGAACCGTCAAAGATTCAGTACTTTTCAATGTCAATTATAGAAGCGCTGAAGTTTTGGCGAAGCACCAGGCTGGATATCCTGTCGAACTTTTTCGTGTTGTCGGATACGAAGAATTTCGGGCTGGTGGGACTCCTGCTGGGATTTTCCAGATGATTTGAGGACAGGAAGCTCTTAAGGCGCCGCGCTGTTGATTCCGCCGCATTTATGATGCGCACCGGACCCACTACATCCTTTATGCAGTTTATCAGAAGCGGATAGTGAGTGCAGCCTAAAATGAGGCTGTCTATTTCCTTGTCTAAAAGCTCCTGCAGATATATTTCCGCTGTTATCCGCGCGACCGTATTCTTGGTCCAGCCTTCTTCCGCGAGCGGCACGAAGAGAGGGCAGGCCTTTGAGTAGACTTTGGCGCCTGGAATTTTCTCCTTGAGAAGCGCGTCATACAATCCCGAGCCGATTGTAGCCTCTGTTCCGATTACGCCGATTGTTTTGTTCCTAGTAACAAGGGCTGCATCTTCTACGCCAGGGCTTATGACTTCTATAAACGGAAGCGGAAACTCAGCGGAGAGAGTTTTAAAGCAGTTTGAGCTTACGGTGCTGCAAGCGATGACAATGGCCTTTACGTCTTTGGACACCAGGAAGTTAACGATTTGGCGGCTGAATTTTGTAACAGTCTCAACGCTTTTGGAGCCGTAGGGAACTCTGGCCGCATCGCCGAAAAATATAAACTCTTCATTAGGCAGCGCCTTCAATATCTCACTTAAGACAGTAAGACCGCCAACGCCGGAGTCGAATATCCCCACGGGCTTCTGGTTCATATGATCAATCCTTCCTTGCTTGGCGTCTTATTTAAGAGCTATCTCAATAAGTTTGTCGATAAGTTCAGACCAGCTGATTCCGCACTCCCGCCACAGCTTGGAGTACATGCTTATGGGGGTGAATCCGGGCATTGTATTGAGTTCATTGAAGATTACGGCGTTTGTCCCTTCCTCTAGGAAAAAGTCCACCCGGGCTAAGCCCTTGCCGCCTACGGCGCCGAATATCAAGACGCTTTGGCGCCTGATTTCCTCAGCCGCGTCTTCCGGGATGCCTGCGGGCACTACGGTCTCCGACTTGGCGTTGTTGTACTTGGAGTCATAATCGTAGAATTCTCCCGCCGCCTTTATTTCTCCGACGACAGAAGCCTGGGCGTCAAAGCCCGCTCCCAGGACTGCGCATTCCAGCTCGCGTCCAACCACGGCTTTTTCAACCAATATTTTATTGTCAATCTGGAAGGCAACCTCGATGGCTTCTACCAGATCCTCCTTGCTTGAAGCCTTGCTGATGCCGACCGACGAACCTGCGTTGGCGGGCTTTACAAAACAAGGGTAGCCGATTTTCGACTCTACTTTTTCAATGAAGGAGGATGCGTCAGCTGAATCCCTAAGAGTTTGAGATAAATAATCGGCTTGCTTGAGGCCTAGATGGGCGGCGAGTATCTTGGTGAAAGATTTGTCCATGCAGACGGCGGAAGCCAAGACTCCGCAGCCGACATAGCGCAGCCCTGAAAGCTCGAAAAGCCCCTGGACAGTTCCGTCTTCGCCGTTGGCGCCGTGCAGGACGGGAAATACTACGTCCACCGGGATGTATTTCACCTTATCTCCGACTATTCGGAGAAGGCCACGATTGACTCTGTCGGCGCTCAAAATCGCGGGGGTTCCGAATTTCTCCCAGGGCACGTTTCTGAGATTGTCGATGGATCCGTCGTACAAAAGCCATTTGCCTTCTCTTGTGATGTAGACGGGTATGACATTGTACTTCTCCTCAGGCATGTTGGCTATGACAGAAAACGCCGAGACTTTGGATACTTCATGCTCAGGGGAGCATCCTCCGAAAAGGACTAAAACATTCTTTTTGTTCATACAGCACCTCGTATTCAGCAGTGTAGGATTTTGGCCTGCAACCTGGGGCGTTTCATTGCCAAGGACGCATTCAAAGGCGCTATGGAATGCCGATTTGCAGTCAAATGCTCCTGATTGGAGCTTGACTGTCCACTGGCGCTGACATTCTTAAATGCATGAATTCAGCGCTTTCAGGGTGCGAAATGCCGATATCGGCATCGCGCTCGCTTACAGCCAAGCCCCGGATTGGGAATTTTCATATGCGAATCAGTCTAATGCTTGACGCTATCCCTGAATCTCCAAAGGCGTGAAACGCAACCGGAAGCCTGCGCGCAATGCTTTATTGCAACGCAGCGCCGATCTCGGGAAAGCGGGAAATCAATTCCTGCTCCGTCAAAATAGGTATTTTGAACTGTTTTGCTTTTTTGTTCTTTGCAGACTCAGACATGCTGTCATTGTTCACTAAAAAGCTGGTTTTGCCAGTGACGCTTGAAGCGGTCTTGCCGCCGAGCGATTCTATGGCATCCTGCAGCTTTTTGCGGCTTGGGAATGCCTGGAGCTCGCCGGTAATTGCGAAGGAGAGCCCCGCCAGAGTCTGGTCTGCGTCTGCTTTGGCTTGCTGTATAAGATTCAGCTGCGGAAGGAGCCTGCGAATCCTCTGGATGTTTCCCTCGTCTGAAAAGTAAGAGGACACCGACTTCGAAATCACCTCTCCGAATCCTTCAATTTCAGAAAGTTCATCTGGATTTGCCTGAATGATTTTTTCCACATCATTATCATAATATCCGCAAAGCAGTTTTGCGTTACTCAAACCTACTTGATTTATTCCAAGAGCGTATATGAAATTCGCCAGATTGACCGTTTTGCTCTTTTCAAGGGAGTCTATGAGGTTGTTGTAAGATTTTTGGCCGAACCCGTCCACCGCGACTATCTCCTGCTCATAGCGGGATATTTCGTATAGATCGGCGAAGTCTTGTATGAATCCTTTCTGAACGAACTTTTCAAGCGTCTGCTGAGACAGCCCGTCTATGTTCATGGCATCCCTTGAGGCGAAGTGCGACAGGCCGCGCACCAGCTGCGCCTTGCATCCGGGATTCGTGCAAAAAAGAGCCTTCCCCTCCTTAAGCCCTATGATTTCGGCCTGCGCGCCGCAAACGGGGCAGGTTTCGGGAATGGCCTCAGGGCCGCTTCTAGTCAGGTTCTCCGCAATCTGAGGGATGATCATGTTGGCCTTGTAGACCTTGATGACATCGCCTATGCCAAGGGCCAGGCTTTGAAGCACGCTCACATTGTGCACGCTTGCCTTGTTCACGGTGGAGCCTTCTATCTCTACAGGCTCGAATACGGCTACAGGGTTTATAAGCCCCGTCCTTGAAGTGCTCCACTCTATGTCGATGAGCTTGGTTTCCGACATCTCATCCGCCCACTTGAAAGCAATAGAATCTTTGGGGAATTTGGATGTCGCGCCGAGAGAGGCTGAGTAGCGCAGGCTGTCGTATGTCAGCACAAGGCCGTCTGAAGCGTATGGATTATCGGCGATCTTTGAGGCGAATGCCGATACGTCTGACTCAACCGACTCCTGAGTGGCAATTTTGCTTGGAACGACTTCAAATCCTTCCTCGCTGAGCCACTCCAGCTGCTTTGACTTGGAATCTCCGAAATCCTCGCCGTCAGCTTTGACCAGGGTGAAGACGAAAAAGCTGACGCTTCTGGACGCCGCCGTTTCGCTGTTGAGCTGGCGCACGGCGCCGCTGCAGAGGTTGCGGGGGTTTTTGTACTTTTCATCCGGAGGAAGCGTTTCATTTATTTGGTTGAACGAGGCGTAATCTATGACCGCCTCACCCCTAGCGACAAGCTCTCCGGCGTATCTTATCCCAAGGGGGATGTTCTTGAAAACCTTGGCGTTATGCGTGACGTCCTCGCCTATTTCCCCATTGCCCCTGGTTACGGCTTGAATAAGCTTTCCGCCAGAATATCGAAGCACAATTGTAAGTCCGTCCAGCTTCCAAGATAAAAGCCCGGTCTGGGATCCTAGAAATGCCTGAAGCTTTTCAGTCGATTTAGTTTTATCTAAAGAAAGCATAGGGGAGTCATGCCTTACTTTTTCCAAGCTGCCCAGAACTTCGTAGCCGACGCTTTGAGTCGGGCTTCCAGCGAGTATGATTCCTGTCTGTGATTCTAAAGAAGCCAGTTCATCGTAGAGGGAGTCATATTCCAAGTCTGTCATGATTTCCCTGTTCTCGTTGTGGTAGGCCTTGGAAGCTCTGGAAAGAAGCTGAGACAGTTGTTTCATACGGGCGGCTATCTCGGCGCGATCTCCAGATTCGGCTTGGTTTTGATGGCTGTCGATCATTTCAATTCTCTTTTCTATCATTTTTTTGCAGCTGCGCCATTCACAGGGCAGGCGGGCGCTCCTGCCGGAAAATTCTGAAAAAACGCAGATCCAACAACCATTGGTTCTGCAGATGATTATAAAGTATAGCACACGAGGATGAGAGCCGCAAGATGAAAGAGGAATCTACAGCCGCTTCGCGTAATGGGGCGCTCATATGCAAATCAGCAAAATGCAAGGGAAGATTTGAAGAATGGATTCCTGTACAAGCCATTCCTTTTTTCTACATGTATTATTTTTTTTCCGCCAAGCATATGCTTCTTCTAGGATGTTTTACGCATTTAGGGCTTTCGCTTGAAGCTCTCCCGCCATTCCTGCCGAGTTTGCTAAAACCAGCGCTTAAACTCTGTTATACCGATTTTCATACAATGCTCCTTTTTGTTGAGCATCCACTGAGCGGTGAGATTGATGCCAGCATTTAGCACTCGCTGCACTATCAACAAAAAAAGGCGGTGTTATATGAAAATCAGTATAATTGACGGACGCAGTCTTCAGGCTGATTTCATACGCTGCTAAATGCATGCATACTCGCGCTCCAATCAGGTTCCAAAATCGGAACTTTCATATGCAAAACAGTATAGTATGCTGATAGGCAATAAAGAAGGGCTTGAGCCGGCATCCTAAAATGCGCTCATTTAAGGATGCCGGCAATCAAGGCGCATTTGATTCTTTGGACCGCTTTCGCGCGCAGCCTTGGAGCGGCCGATAAATTATTCAGGGGGATTCGCCATGGGAAAAAAGGATAAAGTGAAGCGCGGCATCGCCTCGGCTCTGGCGCTTCCTAAGGAAATCGTTCTGAATCTGCCGATGATATCAATTTTAGGGAACGAGGAGCTTGCAATAGAGAATTTCAAAGGGGTAGTCGAATATACGGACGATGCGATAAGGATCAGCACCAGCAAGGGCTTGGTTAGAATTGAAGGCCGCAAGCTCCTGCTGAAGCAGGTGACATCAGAAATCATATCGATAACCGGCGCCTTATCGAAGATTGAGTTTTTAGGATAGACAATCTGCATGCAGAAGAATAAAAGCGCGCTTCCGCACGCCGAAGAAAAAAAGCGCCCTTTCGCACGCCTGAGAAAAAGCGCGCTTTAGCGCTCGAGGCATGCGGAAGCTCTTTTCAAGGCCATATCGACGATTTGCAGACGAATGCCCCTATTTTGGAGGTTGATTATCCATTGAAGGGTGAGAAGTGCCGAAATCGACATTTTGCACTCGCTGTATAATCAACAAAAAAGGCAGTTTAGTACTAAAATGCATTTTATGGACATTTGTACATGCCTCAAATACACAAATTGCTTGATATTTCCACCCTTGGCGGTGAAGCGCAACGTCATAGGGGTTTATATGAAAAGCAGTACATCTAATTCCACGCAGTAGAGCGCAGCTCTAAAACAGGAGCTTTCATATGCGAATCAGTATATTTGGCTTGCGGCTTGATTGAACGGGAGGATTATAATGTTTCTCTGGTTATGGAAAAATTTACGCGGATATGTTATGATTGAGGTTACAGGATTCTCTGTCGAAAGATTCATGAACATGGCGGCGCACAAGGGGATATATATGTGGAATGTCGCGCATGTGCCGGGCGGAGTGCTGATGTGCGTCACAATAAAAGGCTTTAAGAACCTGCGCGATTGCGCGAAGAAAACCAAATGCCGCATAAAGATACGGCAGAAGAGAGGCGCTCCGTTTATTGCCCATAGGTACAGAAAGCGGAAGATACTCGTCGGAGGCCTGCTGGTTTCAGTCGGATTGATATATTTCTTGTCCTGCTTTGTCTGGCTGATTGAAATAAAAGGCAACAGCAGGATATCAAGAGACGAAATCGCGGCTTTCTGCCAAGAACAGGGCTTGCAAATAGGCGCGTTTAAATATAAAATTGACAAGAAGAAGCTAAAATCAGAAATTTCGAACTACTTCCATGACATATCCTGGCTGGATGTGAGCATAAAGGGCACGAAGGCCACGATAGAGCTGGTTGAAACCATTCCGAAGCCGGTGATGATAGACAAATCTGAGCCTTGCGACATAGTGGCCGTCAAAGACGGCCTTATCACCAGCATAATAACGGGGGCCGGCAGGCCTCTGGTAAAGCAGAACGACGTGGTGAAGAAGGGGGATGTGCTGGTCAGCGGCGTGGTCATAGCCGCGGGGGATTCAGGGGATGTGATGAAGGCGGTCCATGCGTATTCTGAGGTATGGGCCAAAATGTATAACGAGATAAATTTGGATATACCATATCAATATGAGGAAAAGGAATATACAGGCAGAAGCGCTAAAAGGCTGGCGCTTATAATCTTCGGAAAGTCTTTTGCCATTCCGGGCAAATCCATTGAATATGAAAGCTATGACAAATCGGCCAGGCGGACGCAGCTGACATTCGGAGAAGACTATCCCTTGCCGATAATTCTTGTGACAGATACATACCGCGAGTTCAAGACAGTTTCGCTGACAAGGACGCTAAAGGAGGCGGAAGAGCTGGCGGAAGCCACGGTAAATGCGAGAATAATCAGGGAGTTTGATTTTGCTGCGGATATAATAGACAAAAGCGTGGCTTTGGAAGAAGCCGCTGACGCGCTTAAGGTGAAGGCGTTAATAACGACAAATCAGCGAATAGACAAAGAGCAGCCGATTTCGGCCGATGCGGCCGCTGTTTTGGAGGAGCGGCCAGAGGCCTGAAAGCGCTTGATTGGGCGCGCTTGAAAAGCCAGGCTGAAAGAGACGCGCAGTCTCATAGCCTCTTTTTTTCAAACGCGCCCTGACGATTTCAACCTTTGTTTTTTCGACAAGGACAAGCAGACATGCTGATTTGCACTGGAAAGCTCCGATTTCAAAAACTGTGCAATTGGCTGAGAATCAGTATATAGGCGAATTAGAGTCAAAGTGTGAATTTGAAAGGGGAAGTCATTGTTGGAGCCTATGAGGCAGATAGAAATACCAAGCTCGATAATCGGAAGTGTTTTCGGGCAGCTCGATGAGAACATGCGTAAGATTGAAAGCGCCTTTGCGGTTAATATTGTCAATAGGGGAGATAATATTGTGATAATGGGGGCGCCGCCCTCTTTGGATAAATCTGAGGCTGTAATCCGCAAGCTGATGTCGCTGGCCGTAAAAGGCGAGCAGATCAGGGTTCAAAATGTCAATTACCTCATAGCCTCCCTGGAAGATGACGGCTTCGAGGAGATTGAAAAGCTTGCGGACGACGCCATATGCATGACTATATCAGGACGTTTGGTTAAGCCTAAGACAATAGGCCAGAAAAAATACATTGACATGATCAGGAAAAACACCATTGTTTTCTCAGTAGGGCCGGCTGGCACAGGAAAGACCTACCTGGCGATGGCGATGGCTATAACCGCATTCAGGAAAAATGAGGCTTCTCGGATAATACTTACGCGCCCGGCCATTGAGGCGGGCGAAAACTTGGGATTTCTTCCGGGAGATCTCCAGCAGAAGGTTGATCCTTACCTAAGGCCTCTCTATGACGCGCTTCATGACATCATGGGCGCGGAGGCGTTTTTGAAGAATTTGGAAAAAGGGGCGATAGAAGTTGCGCCCCTTGCCTATATGCGAGGCAGGACTTTGGACAACTCCTTCATAGTCTTGGATGAGGCGCAGAATACTACTCAAGAGCAGATGAAGATGTTTCTTACAAGAATCGGCTACGGCTCCAAGGTGGTCGTCACTGGCGACGTGACTCAGATTGACTTGCCTGAAGGGAAGAGGTCGGGCTTGAAGGAAGCCGTACGGATTCTTGAAGGCATAGAAGACATTGGCATATCTACGCTTACTGCGAAGGACGTGGTTCGGCATCCCCTTGTGCAGAAGATAATCGGCGCTTATGAAAAGAATGCCGCGAAGGACGCATACAAGGAAAAAAGGGTTGTTTTGCGCAAAGGCGGCAAAGTCTACCGCAGAGGCGGAAAAGGCATGTGAAGGCTCCAAAAGAAAAGCAGTAGCAAAACCCGTATATAGGTATACTTATAGATAAGATTCATCCCAAAGCTTTGAACTCTGATGCTTTGGATTCGCCAATGTAAAGGCATCCGCCTTTTCAGGCGGCGTATTTTCTTAGGATGGGCGCGAGCCGCTCCGAGGCGAAGAGGTGATTGATTTGAAGAAGCGCAGTAAAAGATCTGAAAATTTTTTTTTCAACTTTCTGCTTATAGCTGCCGCATTTGCAATAACCGCATTTGCGGTAGCCACCGGCGCTTACCCAAAGGACGGGTACATCTTTGAAATTGGCATTCCTTCCGAACAGAAAGTCAAGGCGACAAGAAGAATTGAAAACAAGATCGCCACCGAACGAAACCGCGCTGAAGCTGAGCGTGACGCTATGGATATGAAGCCTCTTACTAAGAAGGATCCGCAGATCGGCGAGAAAGTTCTGCAAAATGCCACAGACTTCATGGCTAAGATTGATGAGATAAGGCTCGACTACCAAAGGCAGGAAGCGCTTGAAACCCAGGTTCAAATGCCGTCTCCGGCGCCTGGGGAAGATATGGGAGAACAAGGCGGCGAGAGCGATTACGCGAGAGAGCCGGAAGGCGTTGGCTCAGTCGAGGGCGAATCCTTTGATCCTGAAGCCTCCGCAGAGCCTCCACCTCCTACATCGATTCCGGTGACGGAGTCTGGCGCTCCACTGATTCCGCTGACCCCTTTGGAGCAGTTGCGCTCATTGCAGCTGACGCTCTCCGACTCCCAGGCGAAGCTGTTTTTAAGCCTTGATGATGAGACATACGAAAAGCTTAAGGTTTCAATAATACAGGTTTTGGACAGCGTTCTCAACCAAGGCGTGCTTGAGGTGGACATAAAAACGCTTCTGAATATCCAGGAAGAGCTTCGGGGAATGGACTTGAACTCAGATGTTCAAGGAATTGGATACCAAATAGCGTCCACCTTCATCGAGCCAAACTTCGTCGTCGATCAGGAAGCGACTGAAAAGGCCAGGCAGGAAATAGCCTCCCAGTACCAGAAAGTTGAAATTCTAAAGGATCAGACAATCGTCGACGACGGTGAGATTATTTCTGATGAAGCCTACGCCATGCTTATGGACTTGGGAATGGTATCTCAGCCGATGCACGAGAAGATCCCGCAAATGTTGAAGGTGGTGGCCGTTGACGGAATACTATTCGCCATGTGCATCATCTATATCTTCATATACTGCAAGGATCTGCTTAAGAACAAGAAGCAGGCGGGGCTGCTCTTCACCATCTACTCCAGCGTGATGGTTATAATAAGCCTTCTCTCAAAGGTTCCGTATCAATTCCTGCCTATATTCATCTTCACGCTGCTTGTATCGATGCTTATAAACATGAATCTCGGCATAGTGCTCAATATGTTCATGTCTCTGACCGCCATGCTCATCACGAAAGAGGATTCCAGCTTCATATTGTTCTTCATGGGCGGGGGCTTGACTACAGCGCTTCTGGCAAAGCACACCGCTGAGCGCAACCATGTTTTCCTGGTGGGGATAGCCATAAGCTTTGTCAACTTCGCACTTATGTTTTCCATTGGATACCTCGCCAGAAACGGATATGATCCCGAAGTTCTGATAGATGCGGGCTACGCGGCGATAAGCGGCATATTCACAGTGATACTGTGCATAGGAAGCCTGCCGTTTTGGGAAGCTTTCTTCGGCGTAGTTACAAATATAAAGCTGATGGATCTTACGAACCCTTCAAACGCGTTGATGCGAAGAATGATAATCGAAGCGCCGGGAACCTACCACCACAGCCTGGTAGTAGCGAACCTGGCGGAAACAGCAGCCTGCGACATAGGCGCGGACGCCAGCCTTGCCAGAGCCGGCGGTTACTACCATGACATCGGAAAGCTCAAACACCCTCAATATTTCGTGGAAAATCTGATAGGGGAGAACCCTCACAATTTCATCGAGCCGAGAATGAGCGCGGAGCTCATAATTAGCCATGTAAAATATGGCATAGAATTAGCCGAGGAGCATAAGCTCCCAAATATCGTGAGAGATATAATAGTTGAGCATCACGGCACGACCCTCATACAGTTCTTCTACTGCAAGGAGAAGGATAGCTGCGCCGAAGGCGAGACTGTTAACGCAGACGACTTCAGATACCCCTTTCGCGCGCCTCAATTCAAGGAGTCAGGCATTGTAATGCTCGCGGATACGGTAGAGGCGGCTGTCAGATCTATGATAAACGGCATGAGGAATGCTGACGATCTGGTCGCCAGCATCCGCAAGCTGATAAAAGGAAAACTAGACGACGGACAGTTGCTGGAATCCCAGCTTTCAATAAAAGATTTGGATGTAATCGCCATGTCGTTCGCTAAAGTGTTCAACGGCATGTACCATGAGCGGATACCTTATCCGAAAATTACAGAAGAAGAGAAGCAGGATGCCAAACCGCCATCCGCCGCGTCAAAGGGTGAGAAGCTGAAGGCTCCCTCTCCGAAGGAAGCGGCTTCATCTCTGGGGATGGCTGCCGATGAAGCCACAGCTTCAGTTGAATCGGCGCCAAGCGAACTGGAGGAAGCCATCGCAAAGGCCGCAAGGCAAACGTCGGAGGCGCTTCAAGCCGCCGCCTCTTATGAAAAAGCTCCAGACGGCGCTGCAGACTCCTACGGGGACGCGTTTGCTGAAGATGGCGTTCTTGACGCGCATGCGGGGATTGCATTGTAGGAGATTCCTTTTTATACCGATTTGCGCTCAAAGTTCTTAGGCATGCTGTTTTATAGAAAACCGCCATTTTTGAAGCTTGATTATACAGCGGTGCGAAAGCAGATATCAATCGCACCGCTCAGTGGATAATCAACAAAGAAAGGAACATATGATGAAAATCGGCATGCGTTTGACTTCGAATCGGCATAGCGGGCTTGGACTCCCGGGCAAGGCTTGAAGCCATGCCCGGGCAGCCCAGACTATCGTCTTTCCCAAGGAAATGGAAGTGTTTTATGAAGCTTGATATACTGAACCTTTCTCACTATGAGCTTCCCGAAGAGTATGAAAATGCTATGAGGCTGGCGGCAGAGCTTGCTCTTTTGGAGGATTCCAGGGCATCAGGGCGAGAGGTTGAGGCAAGCCTTGTGCTCGCTTCCAGCGAGCATGTCAGAAAACTTAATGCAAGATACCGCCATTTGGACAAGACGACAGATGTCCTGTCCTTCCCGCAGCATGATAAAGCGGATATATGGCCGGATGGGCCCGTATCTTTGGGGGATATCGTAATTTCGTACGAGCAGGCGAAGCTTCAGGCCTGCGAGTACGGCCACAGCCTGAAACGAGAGCTGGCGTTCTTGACGGCGCACAGCATGTTGCATTTAATGGGCTATGACCATCAAACCGCAGAAGATGAATCCTTGATGCAGGGCATCCAAGAGAAAATCTTAGCCGAGGCGGGAATAATCCGATGAAAAAGACAAGCCTTTTGGACAGTTTCGGTTATGCTCTTCAAGGCGTGCTGTATACCTTGAAGAACGAGCGGAACTTCAGGATTCACTTCTTTGCCGCGTTTCTCGTTCTTTTGCTTTCAGTCGCCGTTGGCGCGGATTCGAGAGAGTTCCTGATAATCCTATTCGCAGTGATTCTGGTCCTTTCCGCTGAAATGTTCAACACGGCCATAGAAACGGTCGTCGACATGGTTACTGAAGGCAAGGATAACCCATATGCCAAAGTGGCCAAGGATGTCGCCGCAGGCGCGGTGTTTTTGGCTGCGGTCAACGCAGTCATAGTAGGCTATGTTATTCTAATAAGAAAGCTTGTGGAATTTGATATAACAGAAGCCCTCATAACGCCTGTGAGGGAAATGCCGGTATACATAACGCCTGTATGTTTGCTTCTCGCGGTTATGTCGACTATCGTTTTTAAAGCCTTTGGTAAGCGCACGGACAAAATGGCGGGCTCTGTTTTCAGCGCTCCCAGCGCTCATTCGGCCATAGCCTTTTGCGCAGCCACTTGCATATTGTTTCTCTCAGAAAGCGCCCTGGTTGCGGCCACTGCATATGTGCTGGCGTTTTTTTTGGCGCAAGACCGCGCCGGTTCTCGGATAGACTCGATTTTGCAGGTGATGCTGGGCGCGGCTATAGGGCTTTTGACAGCAGTTTTTGTATTTCAGATCTTGAGATTTATTTGAGCTTTTATGCTGTTTTGGGGTCAAATGCAGCTGGGAAAGCGTCAATAACCCACCGTCTAGTACGCAAGGCTAAAGCCTTTTGATATTTGAGGCGGAGGCTTTAATTGCAAGTCCTGATTGACTAGACTAAGTCTTAATTGACTGCGCTGGCCAAGAATACATAGGCGGAGCGATCGAGCAAGGCCGCACACATCAGCGGGTGGAAACCTCGCCCGGCAGGGTGCAGCCATGCCGTTGGTTGCGGCCTTGTTCCGGCAGCGGAGCATTTTAATCGTCGTCGGCTGGGCAATGGGCCTGAAAGCTGCCGGACCCCGAAATTATCCGCGGCGGAATGCGTCGGCTGCCCAGGGCCGGAGAGCCAGGCATGACGTAAAATGCGGCGGCGACTCGGGAGTCGGAGGACAGAAGCATTATACGGCTGATTGAGGAAGGGAATAGAAAATGATGGAAGTTATGGAACCCGCTAAGCGTAAAGTCCAGCGAAGCGCATGCTGGATGAACGCGTAGGCGGATAAGCCTTTTGGACGCAGAGGAGCCGAATTGCGGCAAATCGCTGAGCTTTCGCAGACGCTTGCCCGCAGGCGGCATTGGATGCATAGTGATAATAAACCGCATGTTTTTAGGAACCGCATGTTTTTGGGAACCATATGTTTTGGGAACCATATGTTTTTGGTGACTGTACAGCGAGAGCGATTGACATGTTGATTTTCATGTACCGCTTTTAATCAAATGCTCCTTTTTTTGATCTTGATTATCCACTGAGTGGTGCGAAATGCCGATATCGGCATTTCGCGCCTTGAAAGAGGGCAGTCAGGCTGCGAAATAGGAATTTCATATGCAAATCAGTACAACGAAGCTAAATTATACCGCTTTTCATCAAATGTTTCTTTTTTGGAGCTTGATTATCCATTGAGGGTACGAAATGCCGAATCGGCATTTCGCACTACCTGTATAATCAAGCTCCAAAAAAGGTAATTTAGTACGAAACCACTTAAGGAGGCGCCGTTTGCGCAAAGTTGCGGTTTTAGGTATGTAAATTTGCAAAAAGCCAATATTTAGCAATAG
>JAISZB010000233.1 GCA_031269465.1 Clostridiales bacterium
TCATCAAATGTTTCTTTTTTGGAGCTTGATTATCCATTGAGGGTACGAAATGCCGAATCGGCATTTCGCACTACCTGTATAATCAAGCTCCAAAAAAGGAAATTTTATATGAAAAGCAGTATATCTACACCCCTGAATCATCCTTGATGTTGCTTCCATGCGGACATTGGTGTAACATATATAATTGTGATGTACATCTAAATAATTCCCTATATAAGGAGTCATGACATGGAGGATGCGGTATGAGAATAGGATTCATAGGACTTGGCATCATGGGAAAGCCCATGGCTAAGAACCTCATAAAAGCAGGGCACGAGCTTATAGTCTACGACTTAGCTAAAAGCGGCGTCGAAGAGCTGGAAACGGCGGGAGCGGTTGCCGCAAGCTCCGCCAAGGAAGCTTCGAAAGGCGTTGAAGTCGTGATAACGATGCTTCCAAACTCTCCGCATGTAAAAGAGGCGGTCTGCGGGCCTAACGGGGTTCTTGAGGGAGCGGGGGAGGGCGTTGTACTCATAGACATGAGTTCGATAGCCCCGGGCGCTTCTCAGGAGATAAGCGCCGCATGCAAGGCGAAGGGCGTGAAGATGCTAGACGCGCCCGTATCAGGGGGAGAGCCCAAGGCAATAGACGGCACTTTGTCGATAATGGTCGGTGGAGATAGGGAGTCGTTTGAAAAGCTCAAATGCCCGGTGCTTGAAAAGATGGGAGCTTCTGTCGTGCTATGCGGCGAGAGCGGCGCGGGAAACACGACGAAGCTCGTCAATCAGATTATTGTGGCCTGCAATATAGCGGCAGTTGCTGAAGCATTCACTTTAGCAGTTAAAACTGGAGTCGATCCTTCGGTAGTTTTTGATGCGATAAAGGGCGGGCTGGCAGGATCAACTGTTATGAACGCGAAGCTTCCCATGATGCTTGCGCAGAATTTCAAGCCCGGGTTTAAAATAGACTTGCATATTAAAGATCTGAATAATGCCATAGAAGCGGGAAAGGCTTCGGGTTCGCCCCTGCCTTTGGCGGAGACGGCTCTTAATATGCTGCAGGAGCTTCATGACAGCGGGTTCGGGCAGGAAGACCACAGCGCTCTTGCCAGATACTACGAGTCAATCTCAGGAGTGAAAATCAAAGGCTGATATACCGCTTTGCAGTCAATGTACCGATTTTGATGCCTGAGAGTCCACTTGAAGGGTGTGAAATGACTATATCCACATTTCGCGCTAATTGTATAATCCTACATCAAAATCGGAACTATCCGATGCAAAGCAGTATAGCAGCAGGGCGTTGAATATACTGCTTTGCATTGGATAATTTTGATTTGGGGCGGGACTATACAACGGAGCGCGAAATGCAGATATCGGCATTTCGCACCTTGAAAGCAGATAATTCCGCTCCGTATCAGTATAATGGATGTCATGGCATGGTTGCATGGATGAAAAATAAGGCTTGCTTTCTAAGCGCTTCCCTTGGAGGCGCTTTTTTTGTATGTGCGGCACTAGGCTGTGAGGGGCCGTTGCGGGCTTGGCGGCAGAAACGCGAGCCAAAGGCAAAGATGTCCGCCTTGTAGCGGAATCTGAAAGAAGCCGGAGGCAAGCCCTCGGTTTAAAGGCACGCGAACCGGTCTGGAGGCTGGCTTGCGCCGGACGAGCTTTCACGGCGAAGCGAAGTACAAAGGCGGGGCAATGCGGTCGCGGAAGGTTCTGGCTGAGATAAGGGGGAAAGGGGCCTCGTCTGCCCGGGGAGCCGGTCTCGAAAGAGGCGGCCCATGCGGCAATGTACGGGCTGAATGTCTGAAGCCGACGAGATTCGCAGCGGCGGAATCGATAGGAGCCGCAGGAAAGCGCATCTGGAGGCCAAGCTGAAGCTTTAGGCGGATGAGAGCGACAGCGCGGCGGACAAGACGGAGCGGCGAAAGTTTTTTGGGGTTCCTTTTATCGCAATAAAGCCAGGAGCCGGAATGTATCCGCATTCATGCCGGAGGCTGAGGGAAAAGGCGGAGCGTGCGGCCAGCCGAAATTGGAGGGCGGGCATGGAATGATGGCTCAAGAAGCTGGCCGGGTCTGCTGATGGCTGGGCCGGCTGTTTTCGGAGCAGTTGGCGCAATCATGTCTAGCGAGCTGGACAGGTGGATGCGGCGCAGGCTCAGGGAATGCATTTTGAAGAGATGGGAAAAATTAAAGGCCAGGCGCAAGAACTAGAAGAAGCTGGGGCTGGCGGAGAAAAGGCCTGGGAGCTCTCGAATTCTGGAAAGTCCTGTTGAAGGATGTCCCAAAGCCACTTTTCGTCCACTGTTGCTGCCATAATGCAGAGCAGTTACATATGCAGAGAGGGTGTGGAGAGGCAACTTCACACCCGATCGCCGACTCGCCTAAGAATCATTTGAATGGATCACTGGGCCATAGCAACGGATATTCAATCCAATCTGGGCATTTCTTGAGGTCTAAGATTATCAAATGCCATTTAAAGGCATTTCTTTTTCATCTCATCGCCAGTGCGTATATCAGCCTCAGTAGGGGCATGCATGGCCTGGAAAATCGCGGATGCATGCCAATGACATCCCCCCCCCCCCGGCATTCCCGTGGCTTTCGAGCGCCCCAGAACATGGGGCGCGGCGGGAAAGCCGGTGGAAAGTGTCGCGCATCACCTTGCCGCCGACGCGCGCCTTGAATCTTGCTGAGAAAATCTCCATCAAGACAACGAGGGCGGAGACGATCGAGAATATTGGAACCTCTTCGTCTTGACGGCAAGCTTGTAAATCGAGAATGGACAAGAAATGCGGATGATATGCTAGGGATAATAATGAACCTATGCGATTCTTGCGACAATATATAAGTGAACGGAGGGAGGAAAAATGAATGGACTTGTCTGAGTTCGAATGCTTCTTGCAGCAGCATGAAAGAGACATCTATTCTTTTTGCCGGTATCTGGCAATGGACAATGATATGGCCGGAGATTTATATCAGGATACCGTGTTGCGGGCATTTGAGATAATTGATAGGATAGACGCGGCAAAAAATCCAAAGGCTTTTTTCTTTTCCATTGCCGTTGGAAAGTGGAAGAACTTCCGGCGTAAAGCCCAACGCAGAAACGCGATAGCCGCGACCGTTCCACTGAAATATTTAACAGAGGATATTGCGGACTGCGATAACCCAGAATGCCATGCGGAAAACGCGCTACTAAAGGATTGCGTTGGAGTTGCCCTCGCAAAAATGGACGATAAGTATAGGATACCCATGATATTGTTCTACTTTGACGATTTCGGATCTGAAACAATTGCAAATATTTGCGATATCCCTGTGGGTACAGTAAAAAGTCGTCTTTACAAGGGGCGGTCGATTTTGAAGGGAGAATTGATGAAGGAGGGTTTTGAACATGGACGATAAACTAGATAAAACTCTTAAGGGTTGTTTTTCTGACCGAAAGCAACCTCCTCCATCGGTAAACGCAGCCTTGCGCGTAAAGCTCCTTAGCGCAGCAAGGAAGCGGGAAATGATATGGACCTGTGCAATTATGCTATATGCTGTCCTGTATTCCACCGTACTCACGGTTGCCGCATGGATGTTTACAAGCAATAGGGTCATTGCTTTCACTTCTGCGCTGATCTTTTTTCTCTCTGTTGTCAGCGCCGGAACAATCACAATAGCCTGCCGGAAAGAGCGCGCTAAAGGAGGGGTTGTCAATGTTAATGTTCGGAATTAGCGTAGGGCTGTTTGTTTTGACATTATCGGGGTTTATTGTGATGCTTGGCCTTTGGGCTTACGCGGACGCGAAGGTTAGGACGGATAAACCTGGAATATGGATGTTAATTGTGCTTCTGGTTCCTAACCTTTTAGGGCTGATTATCTACCTCTTAGTCGGGAGAACCAAAATGGAAAAGAGCAGCGGGAAATTCAAGAAGCCCCTGATTGCGTTCGCTATTAGCTTCATGCTTGCGGCGGGACTGATGATTGGCAGCTTTGTCAGCTTTATGACGGCCGACAGTCTTGAACTCCCCACCTGGGGCGGGGTGTCCATTGGAAAGGTTGAGAATTATTGGAATAATCAATGGACTGTCTCTTTCAAAGCTTCGGGCGAAGAGCTTTCTAAAACGATCAGCATGAATAGCGGCGATCTAGCAGCTTTCCATTTGATGGGCAATTGCGATAGCGGAAAATTGCATTTGAGAATATCGCAGGGTGAAATCGTGAAAGATATCGACATTTCTGACAATTTCAACGAAACAGTTGATTTGTCAGAATTTCAGGAAGGTAAAATAATGCTGACGATTTATAATGATGAAGCGAAAAACGCAAGCGTATCAATCAATTGGGGTAAATAAAGGCCGGCGAACTTAAAGAACATCTATTATATACTGATTTGCATATGAAGTTCGGTAGATTTGACTGCAAATTGGCATAGCAATCCGCACTGCTTTACCGGCAATATTGATGCCCGTTTTTCTAAATTCTGATCAGGTATTTTTGCCTTCTGATGCTATGTTTGCTCTGCGGGAAATAAGACGAGGCTCGTCAATAAAGATTATTGCCTCCTGCAATATAGCGGCAGTTGCTGAGGCATTCACATAAGCCCTTAAAGCCGGAGTAGATCACGCATAAGTATTTAATGCGATAAAAGGCGGACTGGCGGGGTCAACGGCTGTGAATGCGAGGCTGCCCATGATGCTCGTGCGGAATTTCAAGCTAGGGTTTAAATATGCTGATTTGCTTTGAAAGTACCTTTTGCTTGATGTATAATCAAGCTCCAAAATATGAAAATCAGTTTAGATGAAAAGTACATTAAAAGCGCTTCCTTTAGAAGCGCTTTTTGTTTTCATAGAGCGGCGTGAATGTGTTAAAAGCTTATTCGATGCTTTTATTTCAATTATTCCTCAGCCTTAGCCATTCACTTTGGGATAAGCCCAAAAAGGAAAAATTGGAGTAAATGCCAATGATTGCATTTTATTCTAACAAAGGGGTATAATCAAAATGGGCCTATTTTTTACAATAAACGGTACAAGAAAAAGTTTCTTAACAGTTCTCGACACAGATGCCGTTTAGGCTGCTGCAAAGGCTGAGGCTATGTCATGCGCCCATCACCCCTCTTTATGCAAATCATAAATCATCTTCTTGCAACAGCGATGCTAAAAACTGCATATGTCAAATTCCATTTTTTCTTATCATTTCTAGACAATTTAATGGCGCGTGAAATGCCAGTAAGCAAGTGAAAGCAAAATTGTACATTTATATCTAATGAAACCCAACCAAGTTTGTGTTTAAATTAAAGTTGCAAATCGCGCAAAAAGCATGCCTGCTTTTCCAAGCGCAGGCAATGGGCGGATGGTTTGAGCCCTCTCCGCTCTTGGAGCTTTCCGAGCTTCTAAAGGCGGCTGGATTGGCGGTTGAAACCTCCGATTTTTGCCAGCGCATTTGCCGTTTTTGAAACTGATATTGGAGGCATTTTTTTGACTAAGATCTACAGAGCCAAGGACTTTAAGGATTTGAGCCGCAAAGCGGCCAACATCCTTTCGGCGCAGGTTATACTAAACGGAAAAAGCGTTCTAGGGCTTGCTACAGGATCAAGTCCTATCGGCGTTTACGAGCAGCTGATAGAGTGGTACAACAAAGGGGACGTGGACTTTTCCGAGGTGACGACCGTGAACCTCGATGAGTATCTGGGACTCTCCCCCATCAATCCTCAAAGCTACCACTATTTCATGCATCTTCATTTCTTCGGCAAAATCAACATAAAGCCGGAGAACATCTACCTGCCCAACGGCCTGGAGAGTGATTCCAAGAGGGAATGCGCCAGATACGAAGCGCTTATAAAACATCTTGGAGGCATAGACATGCAGCTTCTCGGGCTGGGCCGCAACGGGCATATAGGCTTCAATGAGCCTGGCGCCGCATTTGAGGCGGATACCCACATAGTAACTCTTGCTTCAAGCACAATCGAGGCTAACAAGCGTTTCTTTAACAGTGAAGATGATGTTCCGAAGCAGGCGTACACCATGGGCATACGCACCATCATGCAGGCCAAGCGCATAGTTGTCGTAGTGACTGGGCAGGAAAAGGCCGAGATAGCCGAAAAGGCGTTTTTCGGGCCGATAACCCCTGAGATACCAGCCTCGGTGCTTCAGTTGCACAACAATGTCACGCTTGTGGGTGATGAGGCGGCGCTGTCTTTTATTTCTCCAGCGCTGTGCGCAAATTACATGCAGTAGACTGCAAATCGGCATATTCAAGTCAAAATTCAGGAGAGAATAAAATATATGAAATTTGGATTCTTTGACGATAAGAGCAAAGAATATGTGATAACCAAAGTTGATACTCCCGCTCCCTGGACCAACTACATCGGAGTAAATGACATGTGCGCGGTGCTGAGCCAGACAGCGGGGGGGTATGTGTTTTTAAAAAGCCCGCAGAACCACAGGATAACCCGTTTCCGACCGAATGCGCCGATAGACGCGCCGGGGCATTACGTTTACATCCGTGACGACGAGACGGGAGAATACTGGAGCATATCGTGGAAGCCTGTCGGCAAAAGCCTTGATGAAGGCAAGTATGAATGCCGGCACGGGCTTTCCTATTCAAAGTTCCTGTCGTCCGTAAACGGAGTGAAAGCGTCGCAGACCATCTTTATACCCTTGGAGGAAAATGTGGAGCTCTGGGACGTCTTGATTGAAAACTCTTCAGGCAAGCGCAGGAAGTTAAGCGTCTACTCTTATTTGGAGTTTTCGTTCCACTTTATAGACATGGATAACCAAAATTTCCAGATGAGCCTTTATTCATCCGGTTCGCGCTATGAGAGAGGCGTCATCGAATGCGACTTGTTTTATGAGGAGGGGGCTTTCCAGTGGTTTGCCTCAAGCTTTGAGCCAGACGGATTCGATTGCCTGAGGGATGCGTTCCTAGGCGTGTACAGGGATGAGAAAAATCCAATCGCCGTTGAAAGAGGCGCTTGCGGCGGAAGCTTTGAAAAAGGCGGCAACCACTGCGCGGCGTTGCAAAAGAAGCTTGAACTGGAGCCAGGTGAATCCGCGAGGCTGATTTTCATGCTTGGAGAAGGCGCTGCGGCTGATGCGGCGCCGTTTAAGGAAAAATATTCAGACTTTATGAATGTGGACGCCGCATTCCGCGATCTTGCCGGATTCTGGAGCGGCAAGCTTTCGCAGCTTCAGGTGAGGACGCCCAATGAGGCGATGAATACGTCCATAAATATTTGGAATCTGTATCAAGCCGAGGTTAATATCATATTCTCCCGCTTCGCGTCATTTATCGAGGTGGGCGGAAGAACAGGCCTCGGATACCGCGACACCTCTCAGGATGCAATGACGGTCATACACACAAATCCTAAAAAGTGCCGTCAGAGAATTATGGAGCTGCTTCGGGGGCTTACCAGCGAGGGCTACGGATTGCACTTGTTCCAGCCTGAATGGTTCGACCCTGAGCGCAAGGGCGCAAAGGAATTCAAGTTGCCTACTGTCGTGCCTGACTCCAGAAAAAGAATAAATGTACACGGAATTGAAGACGCATGCTCAGACGACGCGTTATGGCTTATAGGGGCGATCTCCGAATTCATCAAAGAGACGGGCGACGCATCAATTCTGGATGAGAATGTATCATATGCGGACGGGGGAGAATCGTCTGCATACGAGCATATCCTGAAAATATTGGAGTTTTCCGCCAAGCAGGTGGGAAGCGACGGCATTTGCAAAGGCCTCAGGGCAGACTGGAACGACTGCCTGAATCTAGGCGGCGGCGAAAGCGCCATGGTGTCTTTTCTCCACTGCTGGGCCATAGAGAAGTTCATTGGCATGGCTGAATACGCGGGAAAAAGTCAAAGCGACATAGAGATGTG
Organism: Clostridiales bacterium; assembly: GCA_031269465.1. Classification (GTDB taxonomy): domain Bacteria; phylum Bacillota; class Clostridia; order Lachnospirales; family WQUN01; genus JAISWZ01. The sequence goes on from JAISZB010000233.1 coordinate 7,831, forward strand.
CAAAGAGTTGATGGATAAAGTGAAAGCTTCCTGCGAAAGCGTTCTCTGGGATGGAGAATGGTACATCAGAGGGATAACGGCCTCAGGACGCAAGATTGGAACGAAGGGGGACGAAGAAGGGAAGATTCACATCGAAAGCAATGCCTGGGCTGTGCTTTCTGGAATAGCCGTGGGAGAGCGGGCGCAAAAGGCCTTGGATTCCATCGACAGGTTCTTGTACACGCCTTACGGCCTAATGCTCAACGCCCCGTCGTATACAAAGGTTGATGATGAGATTGGCTTTGTCACGAGGGTATATCCCGGGGTTAAAGAAAATGGCGCGATTTTCTCCCATCCCAACCCGTGGGTTTGGTGCGCCGAAGCGATGCGCGGAAACGGGGATCGGGCAATGCGCTACTATGACGCCCTTCTTCCCGTAAACCAAAACGACATGATAGAAGTAAGGCGGGCGGAACCCTATGCATATTGCCAGTTCGTTATGGGCAAGGAGCATACCGCGTACGGAAGGGCGAACCACCCGTTTATGACAGGAAGCGGCGGCTGGGCTTATTTCGCCGCCACCCATTATATCCTAGGGCTGCGGCCGGATTTTGAAGAATTTACAATTGATCCATGCATTCCGTCATCGTGGGACGGCTTCGATGCTCAAAGGAAGTGGCGCGGCGCAACCTATCGCATTCGCGTGGAAAACCCCGCTCATGTAATGAAAGGCGTTTTAAAGTTGATGGTAGACGGCGAAGAGGCCGAGAAAGTCTTGCCGATGCCAGCGGGAACGATCCATGATGTTATAGCCATCATGGGATGAGGGGAATTTTCAGTTCAACATCTGTTTCAAGCAAGTAAAAGCGCCGGTTTTGGAGCTTGATTCTCCAATTTAAAGCTGAATTGCCAAGTTCCAAAATCGGGTTTATCCAAAGGCATGGGCATGTTCTTCGCAGAAATCTGCTTTGTGTTTTTTTGCTGGCGCGATCCATGCTTTGGGGCGCTTCAGCAAAAAAACATTGAGCTCATGCATCAAGAGTTTCTGATTCGCAATCAGATGCAGCTTTCTTACCCGTTTTCGCGCTTGTCTATCAAGAGAGCTATGCGAAATGCTGATATCAATCGCGCTCTCTGTATAGCCAAGCGCCAAAATCGAAACTTTCATATGCAAATCAGTTAAGAAGCCATGCAGATTCGCAGCCAAGTGCACCTATTTTGGATCTTGCCTATCCGTTGACGCTTGTATAGCCAAGATCCAAAATCGGAACTTTCAGTGCAAATCTGTATATCAGCCTATAATGCAACTTGGTCTGCGGAACTTGCCCTGGGCGTTTTTGATCGCGACTTAGGAATGTCGTATGCTGCGCTGATGAGCACAGGAAAGTTCTAAATTAAATCGCCGCATTTGGCTGCGCATCGGAATAAAGCAGGCATCATAGGCATTATGACGCTTCGGTTTGAATTGCAATCCATTTGATGGGAGGATGCGCTCGGGCTTTTAGGCCCGAAAAGGCGACTTGCAGCTTTGAGGCTGATGAGGGCCGTTTGGTTGCAAAGGGATGAGGCGCAGCCTAATAAAGCTTCATCCGTTTGGATTAGCGCGGCTTAAGGGCGCCTGGCGCAAATTATGATGATACGCTTTGGTACTGGCGGGTGGAGAGCCATAATTGGCGAGGACTTCATCAAGTCTAACGTCAGGATTCTGACTGCGGCTGTAGCTCAGAAGATGATTGACGACGATGTCTTTGGAAACGGCTTCGTCATCGGCTACGATAGGAGATTCCTTTCTGAGCTGGCGGCGGAGTGGGCCGCGGAGGTCATGATTGGCATGGGGATAAGGTGCATGGTGATAAACTACGAAGCTCCGACGCCCCTTATCATGTTCACTGTCAAGGATTATAGGATGTACTACGGCATGGCTGTGACCGCAAGCCACAACCCGGCGGTATACAATGGGATAAAGCTTTTCATGAAGGGCGGCAGGGACGCGGACGAGGTTCTAACCGCGGAAATTGAAAGATATATTGACGCCATAGAAAAGGATCCGGAAGGCCTTATAAAGTCCATTGACTACAAAGAAGGCATCCGAAGGGGATTGATTGAAGAAATAAACCCCATGAACGAATATGTGGACAGCATACTGCGCTCCTTGAACATTGACGCCATAAAGGCGAAGAACTTGAAAGTTGTTCTGGATCCCATGTTCGGAGTGTCCAAAACAGCCCTTCAAACAGTCCTCATGACTGCGCGGTGCACTGTGGATGTAATAAATGAACGCAGGGACGCGCTGTTCGGGGGGAGGCTTCCCGCTCCAAATGTAAAAACCCTTTCGTTTTTGTCAAGCTATGTTGAGGAGCATAAATGCGACATCGGCATCGCTACAGACGGGGATGCAGACAGGCTTGGAGTCATCGACGACGAATGCGAGTTCTTGCACCCCAACAAGATACTGGTGATTCTATACTACTACCTGCTAAAAACAAAGGGATGGCACGGCTCCGCCGTAAGAAACATCGCAACCACCCACATGCTGGATCGCATAGCTGAAAAGTTCGGAGAGACTTGCTATGAGGTGCCTGTGGGATTTAAGTACATCTCTTCAAAAATGGTTGAGACTAACTCCGTAATAGGGGGGGAGTCCTCCGGAGGCCTTACTGTAAGGGGGCATATTCAAGGCAAGGATGGAATCTTCGCCGCGGCCCTTCTGGTTGAGATGATAGCGATAACCGGCCGCAAGCTATCGGAGGTTTACAGGGGAATCGAAGAGGAATTCGGCAAATGTGAAATGGAGGAGAGGAATTTCTCCTTCTCCCAGCAGCGAAAAGAGGAGATAATGAAGATTCTTCTCGAGGATAAGATGCTTCCGGAATTCCCTCTTGAAATTGAGAAGGTTTCTTATATGGATGGATGCAAAGTCTATTTCAAAAATGGCGGCTGGATTATAGGGCGATTTTCCGGCACTGAACCTCTGCTCAGAATTTTCTGCGAAATGCCGTCAGCGCGGCAGGCGTCTGAGATTAGCGAAGTGTTGGAAAAGTATCTGAATTTGAGCTGATAATTCTGATAAGCCCCAAGCGGCATGCCGCTTGGGGCTTGAGTGGCATGCCGCTTGGGGCTTGAGGGGCATCGGAATGGACGCGTTCGAAAAAGCCTCGCCTTTGCGGCATACTCCTCGCCGCTTGGCTCCTTGGCATTTAGCGGGGAGAGTCCGATCAATTCGCCAGAGGCGCAATTATTGGCGCCAGAGGCGCAATTGGTAGCGCCAGAGGCGCAATTGGTAGCTAGTCTCGTGCGTCCTGCGGATTCCGGAGGGTTGCGCATTCATGCCCTGCCTATTCTGAAGCAAAGCAATAAAAGATAAGCCTCATTCTCCGAAAGCGGAAATCAGCGCCTTCGAGCACTCATTAAATATTACCGATTAATCTCCCATGTCCAAGAGGCTCAGTTTCAGATAGGGCAGCTTGGGCAAGCGTGTCGGACAAGCGGTTCTACAGGCTTCTCTCAAATGCCGGCGCGCAGTCAATGCGCCGATTTCATCAGTATATGCTGATTTGCAGTCAAATGTACCGATTTAGGAGCTTGACTGTCCATTGAGCGGCGCGAAATGCCTATATCAATCGCGCTTACTGTATAATCAAGCTCCAAAAAAGGTAACTTTAAAATCAGTTTACATAGACGACAGATTACTTTAAAGCGCCCGATGCAAAAAAAGGGGTCATCCTCAATCAGCTTTAAGCATTGACGGCGTGCAGGGAAGGAGAATCGTTGTGTCTTCGGCTAAAAAGCTTTACTCGTTAAAAAAGCGTTTGATCCATATAATGCTTGTCTGTTGGATAATGCCGCTCACGGTCGCGGCGATAATCACAAGCGGCGTATTTTCACGCGGGATCGACAGGCAGACAATGGAAACCGCAAGCAGCACGGCTTATTCGGCCGCAAATCTCTGCACGGCGTTTATTGATGTTGCGGTTGAAGCCTCGAGGAGGGCATCGTACAATGATGCAATAACCAAGGCGTATCAAAGCTATATGAAAACTGGAAATTACTTGAGCTTCTATTACGAGGTGGACTTGTTCCTGACTCAAAATTACCGATTCAACGACTACTTCAAATTGTCTGTGCTCTCTTTCTATCCGGAAGCCGACAGTTCGCTGACCGAAAAGCTAAATGAGATCGAGCTGTACGCTTTGAATCAGTCGCTTTTTCCCAGCGCAGGCATAGGCACAGCTAGAAGCGCGTACCAGATCTTCAGGAGAGAAGACCTTAGCTATATAATGGATGAAGCTACCCGGCTGAAAACCTATATAGGATTCATGAACCGAAACGGCCGCGTCTATATGTTCAGAAACTTGTATCTTCAGGGAGCTGAGCCTACTGCTGTCTTAGTGACTTTGCTTAATACCACTCACTGGTTCGACACCTTGACCAATGTGCCGTGGAGCAAAAATATAACCATTATGATAAACTCCTCAGTCATACAAGTGCGTGGCGAAGAGCTTGACATACACGCTTTGCTGGAAGAGCACAAAAAAGCGGGGAGTGTTGAAGGAAGCGTTCTGCGTAAAAGGGATTTCAACATCCTTGATCCGGATTCCTATACTCCTGTCACATATCTTGCAGGGGAGTTGAAAAGAAACGACTATGCCATATCATATGCGGTTCAGGCGGACAACTCAATTCTCATGAAGGAAGTGGGAAGCTACAGGTATGCGATATTCGCCATTATGCTTTTAGTCATTCCATTTTTGTTCTATGTCATAAGGTTTTTCGGCAAGAACATCTCGGATCCTATAAAGGTTCTTATAGACGCTTCAGAAAAGATAAAAAACGGAGCTTTCGGGCTTCGCATCGCAGTAGATGCCAACAGCAGCGAATTCAACCTCTTAAACGGATCCTTCAACGATATGTCGTCTCAGCTGCGAAGTCAGATAGAGAAAATATACCTGGAAGAGCTAAAGCTCCAGGACGCCAAGATTAAAGCTTTGCAATCACAGATAAATCCTCATTTCCTGGGAAACACTTTGGAGATAATAAACTGGGAGGCCAGGCTTGGAAACAACGCGAAGGTATCAAGAATGCTTGAAGCCCTCTCTGTCATGCTTGACGCGGCATTGGGACGCAGCGGAGACAATCTCATACACCTTTCTGAAGAGATGATGTATGTGGACTCTTACTTGTACATCATAAGCGAGAGGTATGGAAAAAGGCTTAAGATCATAAAGGAGATTGACGAGTCTTTGCTTGAAGTCTTAGTGCCTCGGCTCATTCTTCAGCCTGTCCTGGAGAACGCCATAGAGCATGGCGTTTCCGTCAAGCAGCATGGCTTGATAATTCTGCGGGTTTATAAAAGCGACGGATTCATTTACCTTGAGATTGAAAACGATTCAGTTCTTTCAGAATTCAATAAGGAGAGGATTGACAGCATACTTTCTGGAAGCGATGTGATGGAGCCAGGCGTTCGCCTGGGAGCTACGAGGCTTGGAATAAGAAACACCAACGAAAGGCTGAAGATTCTTTTTGGGGACGGCGGAGGGCTGACTGTAACCGGAATTGATCGCGGAGCGACTTTGTCCAGGATTGCCATGCCATTTGCTCAAAGCGCGTCTCGCGCTTAGAGCGCGTCTCAAAGGCTTGAATGCAGGCTTTAAGGAACTTTGACGAAGCAGGATCGATTTGGCCAACAAATGAGATAATTTATCCGGAGACAATTGTTTTGAACAATCAAAAGCAATAAATCGCAAACTCAGCTATACATTAAGACCCGATAATAGTGTAAAATGCTATTATAAACCGTTGCGAGTGAATGAGAGACTAAATTATTTACTAAAACGGCAAGCAACTCGACAAAAAAATTGGAGGGATATTAATGAAGAAGCTTTTAGCTATCCTACTTAGCCTTGCATGTGTATTCACAGCACTGACTGGTTGCACTTCGGGAAACACAACGCCTACTGCCGAGCCTATTACAGCGGCGCCGGCAGCCGATCCGACGCAAGCGCCCGTACAAGAGCCCGCAGCCAGTGAGATAGTTGTAGAAGAGCCTGTAGCCGCATCTGTTACCATCAATACATTCAGCACCTATGCAGGCAGCGACGGCAACGCGCAAAACTACCAGGATGCTTTGAAAGCATGGCAGGACAAAACCGGAAACAAAGTCAGCGATACTTCGGCAACTTCAGACGAAAATCTGAAGAGCAGAATCCGCACTGACTTCTCCACCGGTTCAGAGCCTGACGCCCTGTTCTATTTCACAGGCGCTGACGCGGACACATTCCTTGACAAAGTTGTTTCAGTTGCTGATGTCCGCAAAGAGTTCCCTGACTACGCGAGCAATATGAAAGATGATGCAGTTGCATTCGCAACAGACGGAAATTGGTACGCGATACCTGTAAACGGTTACTGGGAGAATTTCTTTGTAAATAAAACAGTGCTTGAAGCCGCGGGCGTAGCAGTTCCGGGGCCAGAATACAGCTGGGATCAATTCCTTTCGGACTGCCAGAAAATAAAAGACGCAGGCTATACTCCAGTTACAGCCAGCTTCGTGGATGTTCCTCACTACTGGTGGGAATTTGCAATCTTTAACAACACATCTCCAAAGACTCACGGAAACATTCCCAAGGCTGCTGATGACGATGCCGCAAAGGCATGGATAGCCGGAATGAATGACATAAAGCAAGTTTACGATCTTGGATATTTCCCTGAGAACAGCCTCTCTGACAAATATGAGAGCCTTCAGGAGCTCTTCTACACCGACAAGGCGGCTTTCATGCTTGACGGTTCTTGGACTGCCAATGCCGTAAAGACCAGATGCTCTGACGATGCGGGAAATATCAACCCTGACCTTATAAAGAACTACACAGTATGCAACTTCCCGTCAAAGACGGCCGATAGAAAGTCAACAGATATGATCGGCGGCATGTCCTCTGGCTGGTATATAACTCAAAAAGCTTGGAACGATCCCGCTAAGAAGGCTGCGGTAGTCGATTTCATCTCTTTCATGACTTCCGACGAGGAAGTATCTAGGTTTACGGGAACTGGCTCCTCTGCTTTGAAAAACGGCGTAACCCTTGACAGCAGCTCGCTTTCATCCCTTGACAACGACATAATAGCATCCATGGTTTCAGCTACCACATATACGCCTGCTGTGCAAGACGCAGTTGCTGGAGATGCCAGAAACGCTATGTTCCAGGCTGTTCCTCAGATGCTTGCAGGCGCTGTCACTCCTGAGCAGCTTATTGATGATTTTATTAAGACATTCCCTCAATAGAGTCAAAGAGGTTTCGGCTGAAGGGTAAATTCCCTTCAAACAAGTGAATTCAATGTTTTCAGAGCCGGAAAGCTGAAAAACTTTCCGGCTCTCTTAGCCTAATCTGCATGTTCAATTGATAGTCAAGACTTATTATTAACCCCGATTTGCGTCTGAATGCTTAGCGGGCTTAATAATAAATTTTGAACATTGATTTAAAGATGCCAGGCAATTTAGCGACGCCTTAAGGAAAAAACTCAGCTTCTGCAAAGTTCGCGGAGGAACTGAATATCAGGCCAAATAAAGCGCCCGGCCGCAAGCGGGGGCTTTTGCCGGGGGAGAGGCGGTTCAGAATGGAGTCTATGATCTACAAGAATAAAAAGCCGCTGTTTCTATTTTTGATTCCTGCTTTTGCATTCATGCTAGTATTCTTGTACTATCCATTTCTAGTAAACATAATCAATAGCTTCAGCGTAATATCCGGGCTGGGGAATTCATCGACGGGGATTAACGACCCATGGTATATAAACTACGTAAATCTTTTTACTGACAAGAAAATGCAGACGGCCCTTTTGAACACTCTTTATATGATTCTTGGAACAATTGCATTCCAAGTGGGCATGGCGCTTATTCTCTCGCTTCTGGTAGACAATGTGACAAAGGGAGCTCAGTTTTTTAGGACGGTTTACTTCTTCCCGATTGTCATATCAGCAACCGCGCTGGGACTTCTGTTCAACATGGTTTTCCTTTTTGACGGAGGCATGCTCAATCAGCTTGTGCAGATTTTCGGAGGCAAAAACATAAACTGGAAGGGCAAGTACGCCATGATGACAATGTTCATTCCTGTTATGTGGCAGTATATCGGCTTCTATTTCGTAATATTAGTTACAGGCCTTAACAACATTTCGGAAGACATCTATGAGGCGGCGAAGATAGACGGAGCAAACGGATTAAAGCGCGTAAGGTACATCACTCTTCCTCTTTTGCATAATGTCCTGATCACGTGCGTCACTCTGTCAATAACAGGCGCGCTTAAGGTTTTCGATTTGCCTTGGGTTATGTTTCCAAACGGAATGCCTCTTGATACTACTTGGCTTACTGGAACCTACATGTATTATCAAACTTTCAATCTCAGCGACGTCGACTACGGCTCGGCTATATCAATAGCGATTGTTTTGATAGGAGTCGTTCTCTCGAGGCTAAGCGGAGCTGTTTTCAAAGAAAAAGACTATTAGAAGGAGGGGGAGGCAGTGGACGGACAAATCTCAAAGAAGGCCGCTCTTAAAATTGCTCCAAGTAAAGCCATTATATATATCCTGCTTTCTTTATGGGCCCTCACGACAATTTTCCCCTTCGTTTGGGTGATAAACAATTCTTTCAAGCCGAGAAGCCAGATAGTAAGCGACAGCTTCTCGCTTTCAACAGGCGAGAACTTCACTTTGGAGAACTACAAGCTAGCATTCAACAGGGTCAATATAGGAAGCGCCTACTTGCACTCCTTGACGGTTTCGGTGAGCGTCATGGCGTTTGTAATATTGTTTGCGGGATTCGCTGCTTACGGCCTGGCCAGATATAATTTCAAAGGGAAGGGGTTTCTTGAATCCCTGATTATAGCCAGCATGATGTTTCCTGTCTTTTCGACCATAATTCCAGTGTTTACGATGGAGAAGAACTGGGGCATAGCGAGCACCAATACAGTGTTTTTAAGCCTGCTGTCAGTGACCTTGCCGCAGATAGCCGGAAACCTTTCATTTGCGATTGTCGTATTGAGGGGATATATACGGGGCTTGCCCACTGATCTAGAAGAATCCGCATTCTTGGAAGGCTGCGGGGCTGTCAAGGCTTTCTTTAAAATAATAGTGCCGATAACAAAGCCGTCCTTTGCGACAGTGGCAATCTTTTCATTTCTGTGGTCTTACAATGATCTCTTTACTCAAATATTCTTCCTTAGGAGAAAAGACGAATTCACAATCACGCGGCTTCTGAATGAGCTCACTTCAATGGAAGGCACCAACTATGGATTGATGGCCGCTGCTGTGACCCTTGTGGTCATTCCTGTTTTGATAGCCTACATTTTCCTGCAGAAGAACATTATAAAGGGCATGACTGCAGGCGCCTTGAAAGGATAGGCCGACATAGCGGAAAGAGCCGCATTTCGAGGGAAATGCGGCTCTTTTCGCTATTGAATATTTTAGGTATAAACGAGTAGCTCAATATATTTCATTAGTTTCTCCTAATGTGCATTTTAAAAAATCACAAAATATCTAACAGTATAAACGTGACTTTTGAAATCAGTCTTAAAATTAATTGTAAAAAGTGTATAACAATCCAAGCGGCAAAGTCTGCATTATAGTTGCAATTCAGTTC
>JAISZB010000234.1 GCA_031269465.1 Clostridiales bacterium
TTAGTACGAAAATACATTTTATGGACATTTGTCCATGCCTCAAACACACAAATGGCTTTATATTTTCATCCTTAGTGGTGAAGCGAAGCTTCATAGGGGTTTATATGAAAAGCAGTATATCAGAGGTGATGAATACAAATGTATAAAGAACTATGCTCTCTCCGTTTTAAAAATGGCGAACTCGACGATCTGCGAACTCGCCTTTTGGCAGACTTGAACCATGAGCAGTTTGCCATATTATTAGGCAAAACAGAAGATGCGGGCGGAATTAAAATCGTTACGGTGCGAGAGGTAATCTACCCCAGTAAATGTGATATAGAAGAATCCAGCATTGTATCCTTGAGGATAAACAGGACTTTCGTTGCGGAAACGCTTCACCAGATAAATGAGAGGTTAGACGTGGATACGTATATAGAAGTCCATACCCATCCATTTTCTACAGACAATACCGCGCTTTCAGGCATAGATGACATTGACGAGAGGCGTTTTTCCGATTATATCGCTAAAGAGTGGCCAGGTATAGAATATGCGAGCGTGGTGCTGTCACAGAATATGTACGACGCCCGTTTATGGCGCTGTGGGAGAAAGTGTTATATTGAAGCGGCAATCAAGACCCAGCTCACATGCGAAGCCATATAAAAAAATCACGATCAAGACGACACTGTCATCGACAGCGAGCAATCGGACATGTTTAATAGGGGTATACTGGCACTGGGATTGGCCAATATGAGAAAGATAATGTACTGAAGCAACGTAGTTACAACCACCTATTGCCACGATCTCTCATACGAGGGCGTGGCTTTTTTTTGCCCTGATCTTTCAGACCATAAAATTGTCGTTTTGACGAAACGCCCATTTGAAACGTTTCACTTGGCATTATGTTAGTTGCATTATAGGTAGGCTGAAGGAACAATGTTTGGGCAATGGACTTCTCACTTTTAGAGGCTTGCTTTTCTTAACATTGCAAGCGCAAGTTTATGCTTCTTTTTCATGCCCTTTGAAGGAGCATTTGATGAGAATCGGTATAGCTTCGAGTCAGCTGAAATCTTCAGTTCTATGTGCAAATATCCTGATCTACAGTCAAATGCACCTGTTGTGGAGGTGAAATGCTGATATCGGCACTTCGCGCTAATTGTATAATCCGTCTCCAAAATAGGAACATATATCTTACATCAGCAAATGAGAGATTCTTGCCTCTGATAAAATATCGGATATCAAGGCAATGATGATTTCGTACTGATTTTCCGCTTCCATTAGGCCGCCGTCGCCCGCTGTCATTCTATTGAAAAGCTTGCATCTTTTAGAGCCGTTTTGGTGGGGCTTATTCACGTTATTGACAGATAGAATTCAATTTCCTTCTCTTCTCCAGTTGTTCTAAAAGTACATTCTTGATTTCTTCATCGCTATAACCCATTGCCCCATTGCTTCCAGAAAGAGCGAGATTTATTTTTCAAGCATCTTATTCTTCTGCTTGCTGGCAGCTCTCGGATCATCAGTTGCGAATTCGCTGTTAGTCATCTCCGCATTAAAATGCTGTTCTTGCTGCCAATCTGCAAGGGCTTTTTGCATGGCGCTCACTTTTACACTTTTATCAAGCGGCTGTCCTGTTGTAATTTGGATTAAAAGCTCGTCCAGCTGCTGCTGCATTGTGGGCTTGCTGTCGCCAAAATTAACATTATCGCTCCTTCCTGAAGTTGCACCGAATTGCAGTCGAGAGTACCTATGCTGATTTGCATATGAACCCATAAGCCGCAGAGCCTCAACGTCAATGATGAAAGTTATCGACACTGAATCTTAGCGGCTGGCTTTATCAAATCCCCGAGTCGCTTTAGCATGCTGATTTGCATTGGAAAGTCCCTGTTTTGAAAAGAGATGAGAAGTGCCGATATCAATCGCACCTTGAAAGTGGATATTAGTTTCCAATATAGGTGCAGTTTACTGCAAATCAGCAAAGCATTGATGTGTTGTGTATATGATATAGAGTTGCAGCGCTTATTGTCAAGAGGAATCTGAAAAAATTCTTTTGCTCTTTAACTTCACGGAAAAGATTGATTTTGGCGAAATGGATTAAATTATGATATAATGTAAGGGTTTAGTTAAAATGCTCAGCGACGCATGTCTTAACAGCCATGCCATAAATCAAACGATTATGGTGTTCGCCCTTATAGTGAAATTAAATGGGCGAAAGCCTTCAAGGAGCAAAAATGGAGAGAAAACTGATTGTGCTTCTTCTTACGCTCACATCTTTTTCCCTCTTCTTCACCTTAATATGCATCGCAATTTTGGCAGTCGATATGCAGCCGCTAGAGGAAGAGGAGGCTGGCCTGCCGTCGCAAACGACTGCCTCAAACAGCTGGGAGGATTATTCGGATGCCGTGAAAAGCCCGCCGAAGATCCCCATGGAAACGGAGGATGCGTCAAACTCTTGGATTGACTCAGAAAGGTACATGCCGCCCAACAGCTGGACAAGCATGTCAAAAGGCCTTGTTGCGCACGCCTGCGGCGCGGTGGGAGGCGTGGCGGAGACGAATTCCCTGGAAGCGCTTCTCTTTAATTATGACATGGGGCATAGGGTTTTTGAGGTGGATTTGAATCTTACAAGCGATGGCATTTTAGCAGGCATTCATGACTGGGGAGCGAATGGCAGGATAAGATCCTGGGCGGAGCTTATGGAGAGGAAAATAAGGGGGGAATTCACTCCCTTGTCTTTTCAAAGGATTGTAAGCTTATTGTCTGAGCATAGGGATCTATTTATAATTACGGACACAAAGTCATTTGATTACTCAGACGAAGACATGCTCAGGCAGTTCGAGATTATGCAGGCTGCGGCTAAGGAGAAGGATCCTGAGGTGTTAAACCGCGTAGTCATCCAGATTTACAATCAAGACATGTATTATAAAATAACAGAAAAGTATAAGTTTAGCAACATCATCTATACTCTTTACATGACAAGGGACACAGAAGACCAGGTGGTTGAATTCGTTCAAAAAGAAGGGATAAAAGTGGTCGTGATGCCGCCGGAGCGGGCAAATGACGCTTTTCTTCAGAAGCTTCTTTCTATAGGCGAGATTGTATTCCTGCACACCTTGAATGATATGGAAACTGTTATGGGCTGGAAGGCAAAGGGCGTGAGCGGATTTTACACGGATTACCTCGTGCCGTCTGATTTTGAATTTTAACCTTGAGCGGAAAGAAGTCCTCCGCCTCAAAGGCCGCAGGTTGAACACGCCTTGCTTTTTCGCTTTTTCTCTCGGCCTTTGCGCGGCGCACCCGCATTCCATAGCGAGAATTCCTTCGGCGTGGCAAGCCTTATAATAAAGCTGCGGGACGCACGGGGCTGTCTCGCTTATCCTCGCGCCGCTGGACGCGTCGAGCGAGAAGCCCCCGCATCTATGCGGCGGGCGTATGCCGCAGAACAAGGCTGAATCGCCCATTTGACTGGCTTGAGCCGGAATATCCAATGCCTCTATTTGATATTCCGGCTTAAGCCAGTCTTTATGTATAGGCATATGCAAGTCAAAGTTGATGATTTTAGAAAAAAATCCGATCAGTAAAATCTCCAGTGAAAATCTTCATCTATCCAGGCTAAGGGGTCGTCCGAGGGTGGCAGCGAAGAAAAACCTCAATGCGCATATATTGAGATTGATGGTATTCGGCGTGCGTTCAAGATCCTTTCTTAAATGAAGCAAATATCTTCTAACATCGTATGCTGTTAGATCATCGGCAGGGCGATCGATGTATTCAAGAAAGAGCTTGGTTTTGTTCATATAAGCTTTCATAGTATTCTTGCTTAGATTTCTTCTAATGATGTCTTGGTGCAGCTTCTCTAGCGCTAATTCTTGTGTCAGCATATGCTAGTCTCCTCGCTTTATGTCAGATTTATTGACATCCTAGCATTAATGATACCATATATAGCCAAAAAATCAATAGTAACTTGCTTGCATCCTTAAGCTCTAATGCTTAAGTAATTACATATATTCATACGTTTTCAAGTCTAACGGTCAAGGCTATAGCTATACTGATTTTCAACGAAAATTCTGATTTCTGAGCTTGATTATCCAGGCGTCAATGGACAGTCAAGCTCCAAATTCGGTACATTTGACTGCAAATCGGCATAAATTGGCATTATTATCTGCATGCACATCTTTGCAGAAAACGCGCTTAGCAGTATGCATAGGATTGCATATAAAACATAACAAAACTTTTTACTGAGAGTGTGAAAAAAAGCGAAAAAATTTAAAAAAGCTATTGACTAACTAACGTTCGTTAGGTAAAATATATCGAGTGGATCCACTTGTAATTAACGGGTTCTGTACGCACCCCGGCGACGGCCGCGCTGGGACGGTTTATGCGGAATTTGCGCTTGCGGGCAGTTCGTTTTCCTGATTGCCATTTGCATGCCCCTCGCTATAGGATGGCTTAAAAATGCAATAACGACTAAGAGATCAAACGCGCAATAAAAATCGGCTGCGTTTAAACGGGCATTATGTTCTTGCGGACTTCAAGCTGAACAGTTCCGCAGAGTTCAGGACTTAAAGCTCTGCATATCGCGGCCCTGTTGCAAACTTCGAATAATAAGGGCTTGTCACAAGAAGGCGGCAAGGCTATTCCTAGCCTCGCGAAATTTCAAAGAATGCTTAGTTTTAGGCATTTCGCCTTGTCTTCTGATAAGCTCTAAGTCTCAGAGCAATATCTGAGAATGAAATGTTAAGTGGCAAAGTTGCGCCGCATTAAGCGATTAAGGCTGTTTGAGCTTTAAGCTGCGTTGATCCTCATATATACGGATTTTCATTGAAAACTGCCTTTTTGGGAGCTTGATTATACAGCGAGTGCGAAATGCCGAACCCGCTATTTCGCACCATCCAGTGTATAATCACGCTCCAAAAAAGGAACATTTGATGAAAATCGGTATAAGAACAAGCGCTATTAGTAGTTATGCAGAGAATGGCCTGAAAATCCTGCTGCAGCAAGCTTTCTAGGTTCTGATAATTTTCGGGTGATGTACTGATATTGCATATGAATATTCCCGTATTGGGGCTTGATTAAAAACGTCTCAATGGATAATAAAGCTCTATTATAGGTGCATTAGTTGCAAATCAGTTTGGATTCACTCATTTAAGAATTTTAGCGCCTAAAGCAAGAAATATTATAGCGCACGCTATTTTGATCGTTCCGCTAGATCCTTGAATAGTCAGAATATACCCGCTTGCTCAGCCAACGATTGGCCGGACGCATATGAAAAGGGGATAAAGATGATAAGCAGCTTTCTCTGCAAGCCGCTTCGCCTGCAGCGGTAATAGAATGCAGAAACGGAAGCGAAGGGTGTTCGCCCGCTCCTGCATGTGATAAGGCGGGTATATAAAATGCTATTGAATATAGAAATTGCCGTAAAGATTTTTATGATATTATCTTCATTTGCAGGAAGCTTCCTGCTGCTGTTCACGGGAGCCAAGCGTCTGCTCTCTTTAAAAGGGGGCAGCTTTACCGTCAAGTCGCCGCTGGCCTTTTCGGTTGCGGGCATGTTGCTAGGGAATTTATGGATATTATGGATTATAATCTCCAGCTCTAAATCCCTGCCGCCTGTCCCATGCTTCCTGCTCTCCGCTCTTGCGCCGGTTCTGGCTGTCGCATTCCATTTCGCCGCTGCGAATGTCTTTCGAGCGGGAAAGGTGAAATCAGTTGCCATTGCGATGCATACATATGTTTTCTGCACATTGGCGTCGAATGTCAACCACCTTGGAGGATCATTATTTACCTTTAAGGTTGGGGATAACAGTTTCTTCAACGACTTATTTCAAGAGCTGGCTTGGATTGCGGTCCTCAGCGCAAGCTATTGCATTGCTTCGCTTCTGATAAGGAAAAAAGGCGCAGGGGCGATTTTTGACAGCGTCGGCAGCAAAGGCCGTATAAGCTTCATCACACATGCCTTCGCCCTGTATCTCTTAATGGTGCTGGCTCCAGTAAGCATTAAGAACGAACTGTCTGCAGGGCTGGCGCTCTTTAGCATGACGCTTCTTAGCTTTGTCGATTTGCTTCTTACATGGCGTCTCATAGACGAAAGCCGGAATCTGCGAAAGAGCGAAAGGCAGATCGAGGCGATGAAGACAAGCATAGAAGACTTCAATGGGCTTAAGCATGACTTTTACAACATATTGGGCACTTACAGCGGCTTTTTGGAAACCGGAAACTTGGATAGGCTTAAAAAGTATCACGAATCAGTTTCGAATGCAGCGGTGAACTGCGGATCTTCACTGGATCTGAGTGGAAAAATGGATTTGAACCCAGCTTTGATAGCGCTTCTCATACGCAAGTCGAACTACGCCAAAAGCCAGAATGTAAAGCTTCAATTCCAGCTTCTTGGGGACATAGGAGGCTTGGGGATGAGCGATATGGACTGCTGCAGGATGCTTTCCTGCCTGCTGGACAATGCTATAGAAGAGGCGGCAGTCTCCAAGAGGAAATCTGCGAGCTTCACTTTGTCCAACAACGGCGAAGAATCCAAAATCATAACAATCACAAACAGCACCAAGGATCCAGTCGACCTTGACGCCATAAAGAAGCTTGGATCAAGCGGCAAGGAAGGACATATGGGAGTGGGCGTGAACAACTCGCTTAAAATTGCGGACAGCTATGAAAACTGCAAGATGGCTTTTTCATACTTCGACTACGAGTTTACATCAAAGCTTGAGATCAGAAATGTTGAGAAATTTGACATCTCATCCTTTCAAGGGGTTGTTTGAGATGCAAGCCTGGAATAGAATCGCTCCCTGGAATATGGTGGGTGCGCAAAGGACTTAAATAATCTCCAGCTGAGCCGATGGACAAGCCTGCACAGAGATCTTGAGCCTTATCGCCACCAGACATTTTTAGGCGCTCTCTCTTTCCTTTAAAGCTCATTTCCCAGAAGGGACTTCAATATATACTGATTTGCAGATGAAAGCTTCTATTTGGGAGCTTGAAATATGCTAGCCAATGGATAATCAAGCTCCAAAATAGATGCAAATGAGTGCGAATCAGTATAATACAGCCATAAAGTAAATGTCTTGCCGCTCCATTTATTTAAAGCCTGCTTCCTCCATTTTTGAATCCGCAGCCTATCGCGCTCACAAAACCTGGGATTGCGGAATGACGCCTTATGCAATGCTTATGCGTGAGAATAATTGCTTCTTAAAGTTGAGCTTCTTGGCATTCTGACCCCTTATAGAGGTTCAAGAGCTTTAAGTCCTACAATTCCAAAAAAGAATCGCCCGACCCTAAGCGGGATGCTTCTTTTTTGTTTATATATATGGCTATGCCAAAGGTTATGCCAATGCGCAGTCAATTGCTTCGATATTGAGACTGGATTTTCCGGAGCTTATATTTATTAAGAGGAAATGTTGATTCCTAGCTCTAGAAATCCTGGATTTGCCGCATCTCTTTTTTGCTATTTCTTAGCGCTGCGCAATCAAGCTTAATATCGGAAGGATTGATGCGCATTGGCATATGCGCTCCTATTCAAAGCTATTATTTTAAGGAATTCATGCTCCGCATTATGGGTTTGAAATTTGGAGCGTTCATACTATCGCCTGAAGTTTTAAGTGTTGTGAAATTGATGCTTGATTAATGAAATGGCTCATTATTCTATTCAGGCCATTAATTTCTCAAGGCGAAACAAGTGAAAGCTCAGCCATCTCATTTTGAAGCCATAGAGCCATGAATTAGCACGAAAGCCAATGTCAAAGCCGGAAAAGTTGAAGGCTAGGCGTCTGGATGCCGGAGATGGCGGCGTTTCAGATGAAGCCTTGCACAATGGGTTTCAAGCCGGAACGCACTAAGCCGGCTTGAAAACTGAGGATCGAGATGTAGCCAGCCAGGGTGTTTTCCTGCGCGGGCTGGGCAGTTGCAGTTTTTCCTGGAAAGAAAACAATTGAGAGGAGCGGAATTTCCCGAAACGCCTGCATCGCTATTAGAAGCCATCAACGCATGCGCTTCGGGAGCGGTGAAAAAATTATGGACAGTGTCGTGTACAAAATACTTGGCTCCAAATATCTGTTGCCATTGGACGGAGATGTAAAGAAGACGAAAGAGATAATCTTGATGCGATCTACTATACTTTTCGCCCAAAGGGGATACGGCAGCGTGTCTGTGAAGGACATAGCCCAAGAGATAGGTATCAAGGCATCCTCGCTCTACGGACACTTCGAAAGCAAGGAGAAGCTTTGGCAGGCTGTGCTGGAGCAGGCCGAGCGCCTTTACATGCTTTATTTCAGCATGTTGGAGCAGGAGTTGGAGAAGTCGGAAAGCATTATGCAGACGCTTGACATCATATTTTTCGAACCTACCCGCATGGAGAACGATTTCACATGCTTCGCCTTCAGTATAATCATAACTTCGCAATTCAGCGACCAAATTTGCGCCAGGATAATGAATGAGGTTTTCCTCGGCTACTCCATAGACTTTTTCAAGAAATATTTCAGAAAAAGCATAGAGAAGGGCCATGTAAAGGAATTCGACTTCGATCCGATAGTTGTTGGAATAATGTACCATTCTATCTCAGGAATTAATCTAGCCGTGCAAAAGCTGATGGGCCGGTCTTGTGCGTACGACCATGAAAAAGGCATGCTTGAGTACAAACAGTTCATCATTGATTACCTTCAATCTAAAAACCTGATTCTAAAGTGAAAGAAAACAGGGCGGCCAGCATTTTAGCCGCCCTGTTTTCTTTCGCTATTCGCCGCAGTCTGCAGTTGGAAACGGCATCACCCCATTGATTGCAGAAATTGAGGCCTATTTTAGCTCCTTTCCTATGGAAGCGTCAAGCCTTGCAGATGGTTATTTATGCAGATTAGAGTCGGCTGATAATTATAAAAATTGGTTTAGAGCCGTTTCAGCTACAGTCCAAGTCCTTTGAGGGCGCATTCATAGACAAGAAAAATCATGAGGCTCCTGGTTGCGCTGGGAATTTAGGAGAGAATATCGCTTGCTTCTGAAAAATGCATAATCTTTTACAGACAGTTTGAATAAATCTCATGTTACAGGCAGCACAACCCAATAGGAGCTTATATGCAAATCAGCATAGGAAAAGCATCGGGAGCGTTTCACCTAATGAAACTTATTTTCCGCAAAGCAAAACAAGAAAGCCCTGCTTTGCTTGACAATCGCTATCTCAAACTTTAATATCATATTATAGATGATTTAGCCTGATTGCTGTGCCTGCGCATAATATTTATGCACCTTTTTCGGGGCTGCTTGGGCTTATGCATTTGGGCGCATGCATCAGATGGTGAATTTAAGAACTCAAAACGTCAATTTTTCATCTTTTTTACCAAGTGCCGATCTGAAATCTCATTTTAGTACGCATCGGCATATGTGGGGAGGCTATTGGGATGCTCAAAGCTTTGACTGGCTCAAGCGTGAAGCCAAGCCCGGCTGAGGCCGGCAAGGAAGCGGCGTTGAAGGTTTCTGAATTGAACGGAATCAAGCTCGCCTTTGTATACAGCGGCGTGCAATACGATCAGAAGGCGCTAATTGAAGGGATAGCCGCAGAGCTTCCCGGCGTGCCTCTAATCGGCAACACATCTTTTACGGGCGTCATTACGCCTGAAGGATATATTGCGGGAGAAAATGGCTTTGTCGGGCTATTGGCATTGGCGGATGAAAGCTTGAGCGTGGGGGTTGCTATCGCGGAAAAAGGCGGAGATGCCCGCGAAGCGGGCAGAAAAGTTGCAAAGGAAGCTCTCGCGGCTGCAGGAAAGTCTGTTTCCCCTGCATATTTTTACATGGTCGCCCCTCCAGGGGAAGAAGAATTCTTTCTGAAAGGAATAACAGATGTCATTGGACGGGTTCCATTCTTTGGAGGCTCCGCCGCTGATAATGCCATAGCGGGCGAATGGCTTCTTTTCACAGAAGAGAAAGTTACCGCGGATGGCGTGGCGGTGGCATTCTTCTACACTGAAGAGCCTTTTGCCAATGTTTTTACAGGAGCGTATGACGAGTCTCAAAATGTTGGAATCATTACCAAGCTATCCGGAAAGCGCACTTTGGTTGAGATAGACGGAGTCCCCGCAGTAAAGAAGTACGCGCAGTGGACCAATCAAAATCCAGATGACCTTCTTGGCTCAAACTTGCTTGTGGCGACAATCACAGCCCCTCTTGGCATTAAGGATCGGCTTGGAGATCTCACGGCGATTCGCCATCCCATGTTTGGAAATGACGACTACTCCATGAACATAGGCGCTAATCTCGCTGTCAATACCGCAGTCATTCAGATGAGTTCAAGCGTGGACAAGCTCATTGAGTCGGCAGGGGAGAATGTAGAGAAAGTGATCGCGAAGCTGGGCAAAAAACCGTCCGCGCTGCATCTTGTGCACTGTGGAGGCAGAAGGGCTGGCATTGGAGACAGGCTGGAAGAAGTAGTTGAAGGCGTGAAGAAATACGCTTCTGACATTCCGTTTATTATGGAGTTCACCTTTGGCGAGTACGGCTATGAGGACGATGGAAACAACACGACAGGCGGGCTTATGCTTTCATATACAGCCTTTTCATAAAAATGCAAGCGTCGCTGTTTAAAAGCCTGAGTGGCTTTTAGCGTATAGATGATCAAGCAATAGCCTGATTGCAGAGGCAAGGCGCATTAGGCTTTTAAGGTCACATAAAGTTTAAGGGCTTAAGCGCGACTCATTGCCGCGCTTAAGCTTCCATGGGAGATGGTTTTATGAAGATGTTCATAAATGGCGTTCCAGCCGATAGCTCGTCAGGGGAGACCTTTGAGGTTGTAAACCCTGCGACCGGGCTTCTTATAGACACTGTGCCGAAGGCGACAGCAGAGGACATTTCTTTGGCTATAGGCATCGCCGCTGCGGCTCAGAAGAGCTGGGCAAAGGTGCCTATACACGCAAAGGCGGACATACTTTACAAGTTTCTTGACATAGTGGAAGAGAACAAGGAAAGCTTGGCCAAAACGCTTTCAGCGGAGAACGGCAAGCCTATAAACGAGGCTAGGGCTGAGATTGGCAACATCAAGATTGGATTTTCCGGATTCATCGAGCGCGCCAAGCACTTTTACGAGGAGATAATACCTGCGGGAACAGAGGCGGGGCAAGCTGCCAACCTCCAGCTGGTCACGAGGGAGCCGGTTGGCGTCGTCGTTTGCATCATACCTTTTAACTTCCCATGCGATCTATTTGACCAAAAAGTCGCTCCGGCCTTAATGATGGGAAATGCTCCTATAATCCTCCCTTCATCAGACAATCCCCTAACTCTTTTGCGGCTTGCAAGCATGCTTGGGGAAGCTGGAGTTCCCGCTGGCGTCGCTCAGTGCCTCACCGCTCCCGGAAGCGTCAAGAGCGCAGCTGTCTCTGATAAGAGAGTCTCTCTTGTCACGCTCACAGGAAGCACCGAGGTCGGAATCTCGACGCAGGAGCTGGCGGCGTTGAATCTTACCAAGACCGCCCTTGAGCTTGGAGGAAATGACGCTTTCATAGTGCTTGAGGATGCTGATGTGGATCTTGCCGTCGAAGAGCTCATTTGGGGAAGGATGTACAATACAGGCCAGGTATGCTGCGCCAGCAAGCGCTTTTTAGTGCATAATTCCTTGAAGGAAGAGTTTGCCCGAAAAGCTGTCGCCCGCATCCAGAAGCAGAAGTATGGGGATCCTTCCCTTGAAGATACTCAAATAGGCTGTCTCATAAGCGAGAAAGCCGCGAAGAAGGTTGAAGAGCAGGTGAATCTGACAGTGAATCAGGGCGGCAAGGTCATTCTCGGAGGAAAGAGAAACGGAGCCTTCTATGATCCCACAGTAATAACAGATGTGCCCAAGATATCAGATGTTGCCGTTGACATGGAGATATTCGGGCCTGTGGTTCCAATCATTGGATTTGAGACTGACGAGGAAGCTGTAGAAATAGCGAACCAATCTATCTTTGGACTTTCATCCAGCGTATTCTCCAAAGATTACAAAAGAGCTTGGAAGGTCGCTTCTCTCATGGAAGCCGGCGCCGCTGTCATAAACGGCGCGAGTTTCTTCCGTTCATTTGAGATGCCGTTTGGCGGCTGGAAGCAAAGCGGACTTGGCACTGAGGGTGTAATGTCCACCTTTGAAGAGATGACAAGGGTTAAGACTATAGTGCTTAAGAATCTATTGTAGAGAAGGCGGCTAGCCAGGCTGCCCTCCCATATAGCCAAGGCTCCGCGATATCGCCGATGCCTTGGCTTTTACGTATTCAGCCACATGAGGAATTCTGTCGCTTGTGAAAACGGCTGGAGGCCCGCTTGCGCTGACAGCCGCCACTATCTCGCCCCTATAGTCGAATATAGGCGCGCCGACGCATCTATTCTCAAGCGAAAACTCAAGATTGTCAATTGCCCAGCCCTGCGTCCTCACTGTTTTGAGGTTTGCTTTCAGCGCATTCAGAGATGTCAGCGTATACGGTGTGAACTGCGCGAACGCGCAGTTTTCCATAACCTTCTCAAGCTCATCTCCGCTTAAGCCGCATAACAGGCATTTGCCCAGGGAAGAGCAATAAGCGTGCATTCTCAGCCCTATCTGAGAATAGAGCTTGATTCCGGAGAAAACATCCATTCTTTCAATATAAACCACCTGATCTCCTTCCAGAACGCCAAGATGGGCTGTCAGCCCCAATTCAGCCGTTATCTGGGCTACAAACGGCCTGGCTTGCGTCTGCAGCTCCAGGCTGTTAATGAAATAGCTGACGGTCTCTATGAGTTTAAGCCCTAAATGGTAATTGCCATCATCCTTCTTCTCCGCATACCCTCTTTTGGACAGCGTCTGAAGAATCCTATGAACAGTGCTCTTGTGCAGGCCTATCCGCAAAGAGAGCTCGGTAATCCCAAGCCCGTTTTTCTCCTCCGACAATGCCTCCAGCATGTCAAGAGCCCGCTCAATGGATCTCACGCTGGCGCCGCTTGCTTCATTGTCCAAGTGAACGCCTCCCATTCTAAAAGATTGAGATCTTGCCATTGAGTTCTAGTTTATCACATAAGCGCATGCATATCTAGATCAGAGCGCTGCGCAGCCTGTAAAAACTGCTCTTATACCGATTTGCAGTCAAATATGCCTATTTTGGAGACGAATTATCCACTTTCAAGGTGCGATTGATATCGGCACTGCTCATATAATCCTACTCCAAAAAGTAATTTTATACTGCAGATCAGTATATTAACCAGGTAAAATCAATGGCTGACGATCAAAAAGAAAATAACCAGCGCAGAAATAAAATGAGAGATTCAAACCCAACCCTGGCATAGTCAAAGAAAGATCAGCGAAAGTGCGCAGAACCGCTGCCCTTGAGGGATTGCACACAAGCATATCCGGAAGCGGATATTGAGAATGGCTAGTAAATCAAAGGGAAACTCACAACATTACTGCTGCAGCCAAATGCAACTGTCCTGGAGTTTGACTGTCCACGTTCACGCTGCAGGCCAAGTTCCAAAATAGGCATTGCAGTACGAAAGAAGCCTCGGGACATAATAAAATCTGCAGATAAGACTCAACATTTGAAAACTTTCATCATATGCGGTGAAGCAACGCCTATAAGTTCATATGCAGATCAGTATATCGGCAAGTTGACTGATAGGTTCCGGAACGGCTGGAGAAATGAATCCCCGTTCATAGAGAATATGCCTGGAGCTGGCAGAATCCAGGCCTCTGCATTTCAAATCTACCCAAATAGCCAGCATCGCCAGCCATTCCGCCTAGCGCAGCCGCTTTGAAAGCCTGTAGGCGGGCATGACGAGCAAAATAGGCGGCAACGTGTAGCTTTACGTGAAACAGCATACCGATTGCAGTCAAATCCATATATTTGGAGTTTGACTATCTGCTTTCACGCTACATAATCAAGCTCCATATAAGCAACTGATATTGACAATCTCAGGATAAGCATACTCATTCGGAGGTCATGAGCATGTTCTTAATTCCAAAAAGAACGAGCAAGAAGCATGGGATTCTGAATAACCGGCTGCTGGGAATTTACCGTCTATTTGCACGGTAATGATTTGCACTAGGATTTTTCTTATTTGTAGAGGAGATTGAAGGTTTTTAAGACTCTTGCGTTTGAGATCACAGGGTAGAGCATATTGAGCCGTTCATTTTGGAAGCTGACTGTCTTGGCAGCTTGGAAGGCCAAGTAAAGTCGGCGCATTTGGATGCAATCATGCAGAGCCTTATTTACCGAATGTGCCGTAAAGCCCCTTGCTTTAGCTATGGGGATATAAGGCACGAATTTTCGGAGAAAATTCAAAACAGTCATTGCATTATATAGCGCAATCTGATATAATGTTTTCA
>JAISZB010000243.1 GCA_031269465.1 Clostridiales bacterium
CTGAGGATGCTGCTGCTGGAGAGCGAGGGCGTCGGCGTCCCGACGAGATCGTATTTCCACGCCCTCGCCCAGGCGAATCCCGATGCCATAAAGGAGGTGCGGATGATGGACTCGGCGGCGCTGGATAAAGTGCTTGATGAAATTGGGTATGTATCATAAGAAGCGCTGGAGAAAGAGCGCAAGTTGCACGAGGAAGCGCTGGAGAGAGAGCTCAAGACGCTGAAGGAAGAGCGCAAGAAATCCGTTGTCAGGTTGTACGGCACGGGTATGGCTCCAGAGTCGATTTCAACAGTCTTAGGCATTCCAATAACTGAGGTATTAACGAATTTGGTTGAATACCTTGCGGCGAATCCGAAGGATTCCGAGCAAAGCTCTTAGGCGCATAGAATTTCTCAAGGCCGACCTGAACGGGCTGCAAGAAGCGGCATCGCCGCTCGGCCTGCGGCAAATGAACGGACGCAAGGCCAGTCTCCACTTCAAAAAGCGAGGATTGGCCTTTTAATTGCTCCCATGGAAAGATTCCGCGCCCTCGCCCAAGCGAGTCCCGATGCCACAGAGTAGGCGCGGATGTGGCTCCAGAGTCAATTTCGACTGTCTTCGGCATTCCAGTCGCCGAGATATCGGCGAATTTGGTTGAATTCCTTGAAGCGCATCCGAAGGATTCCGTGAGACACATGGGGCTGGCTCGTGAGATTCCAGCGCCAATAAGCGTATAGTGAGAGAAGTCCTGCGTCGCTTTCAATCAAGGCTCTCGATTGCCGCGCAATTATAAAAGTTGGCTATTTTCTTTGATTGCTTGCGAATGGTGGCTTTGCGATTTTTCATTTTTGCCATCATTAGTGTTTCTGTGAAATACTAATGTAATTTGTTTAAAATGTCATTGGCGGGCTGGCTGGATCATGCGTCTGCGCCGATCCTGTGTCCCATAAAAGCCACCTGCATTCTGCTGCGAATTCCGGTCGTTTCGCAGATGGCCGTCCAAAAATGCAATTCTTTGCCCTAAAAATGATATCTTTCGGTAGCAGATGGTTTTTTCAGAGAGATCTTTTTTGCCCGATAATTGCTTTTTATTGATTTTACTGCAAATCTATATACATATATTGGAGTTCTCCAATATATGTAGTCTCACACGAAAGTCAATAAAACTCTTAGAGCTTATCAGCATATAGGAGGAAATGTTATGCTGAGCGGAGGATTGCTTTTCAAATTTCTTTCAGCCATTCAAGAATTCTCCTTATTACGATAAGCTCATAAACCTCAACTCTTTTTTCGAGCTTCATATTTTCTTCACTGAAATGTCTTCGGGTTGGTATAGCCAGGCTTTATTATTACATTTTCCTTGTCTTTGACAAACTCGTTATATACCCCTTCCCAATCGGCAAAGGAATATTCTTCTACAGATACTGAGATGTACTTCTCGGGCTTGCCCAATGTCTTATTGATTACCGCGCTTATTTGCTTGGCAGCTTCCTTGAGCTGCGTCTCGCTGGGGCCGCTCAATGTCTTGATTACTATATGAGGCATAAATTATCTCTCCTTTATTCAGCCTGGTTTTTCAGTGCGCTTTCAAACTCTTTCTGACTATGCCGATTTTCATCAAATGTTTCTTTTTTGGAGCTTGATTATCCATTGGACAGTGCGAAATGATAGGCATTTCGCACTCGCTGTACAATCAAGCTCCAAAAAAGTTAGTTTTCAATGAAAATCAGTATAGATAATCGTCAAAGACGCCATCGCTCAAGATATTTTAACTTGCAATCTTATGAGCGGCAAGCGTGTTTGAATGCAATCTGATCTGTTTGGCATTTGCGCTTTCCATTATATCAGATGAAAAACAACTTGTCTTCCATTTGAGCTAAATAGACTTGCTGTCAAACTCGCGCCTTTCTTGGAGCTAGATTATATGAAGAAATAAATATAAATAGAGGAAAATGAATTTCCCTTATTCCTGAGTGTCACAGAACTCCTCCATCAAAGAGCGGGCTTTTTTGCTAATGACAATTTTACCGTGATAGAGTTTAATCATGCCCTCGCTTTCCAATTGCTCCAAGTATCGGTACAACGTGCGCAGGTTGATATGGAGCTCTTCAGAAAGCTGCTTCCTTGTAAGCGTTACAGTGTAGGGCAGGGTCTTGCCCTCACTGCTTTGGCACAGGAAATATATCAAGATATTCTTTGGGCAGGCGATGGCTTTCAGCTTCGATTTGTCCATATTCCGCTTGGCCAGCCACGCAAGGTGGCGAACAGTTGCAAACGCAGCGCCATTGTCCTCGTGAATCATGCTTAAATACTCTGATGCTGGCATGCATGCCAAGACGCATTCTGAATCGGCTTGCACCGAAGCCCCATACAGCGCCTGCTCCAAGATTATCTCAGTAATCCCAAAAAAAGTAGGAGCGTTAAGAACATCCAAAACCGCGCATTCTCCATCCTGCGAAAGCACTGTCGCCCTTGCGGCTCCACGAAGCAAGATATGCATGCGATCAGCTGGAAAACCTTGACGAACGAAGATCTCGCCCTTTTTCACATGCAAGAAGATCTCCTTGCTTTGGCTTATTTCCTTAAAAAAGCTTTGCTCCAGCTGTTTGGGATCAAATCCGTCGGCAAAGGCGACTTTTATGATCCCCGGAATGTTTCTATTCCATATTCCCCCCATACTCAATCCCTCTTCTTTTTCTCATGCGCAGCATGAATTGGATCGAGCGTACTAAGACCCCCCAGTTTTTTGCTGCTCATCTCTTTATGTCTATCTCTGCATAGTCAATTTCCATAAATTTCAGTTTACTATAACTCAAAAAAAGAGTAATAAATGTCAAATGTCATTTTTTCGCCTGCTCGAGTTTGCTACACTAATTATAGCCCGATACAAAACATATTAAAATATAGGGCTTGAAAGGAAGCGATAATGTTGAAGCTGTTGGATACAATGGAACAAGCTCGTTCGGAAGTAAAGCGAGTCATACAGGATAAAACGTTGACGCACAGCCAAACAGTTTCCGCTCTTGCCAAGACGGCGGAGAATCTGCTGCCTTATCCCGAAGGTACTCCGAAAGAATTCAGCGAGATGTTCGATAAGGGCATCATCTGCGACCTTGCAGAAGGCCACGCGCCGTATGCGCCCAGATATATTTTGCCAGATTACGAAAAATTTATGAGGCAGGGAAGCAAGTTTCTTCGACTTGAACCTCCGTCTGACTTGTATGAGGCGCTGAACTCCTTGCTGATTTTTTACCGTCATGTGCCGTCGGTAACTCATTTTCCGGTATTTATGGGGCGAATAGATCGGCTTCTTGAGCCGTTCATACAGCACAGCGATGAAGCGCGAGCGCTGATCCGAGGGTTTTTGATTCATTGCGACCGCACATTCACAAGCAGCTACTGCCACATGAATCTGGGGCCTGAGGATACCAAAGCCGGACGAATCATTTTGGATCTGGAGGCCGAGCTGCAACACTGCGTCCCGAACATGACATTTCGCTATGATCCAACCGCCACCCCTGACGACTTGGCCGAATTAGCCGTAAAGAGCGCGCTTGCTTGCGCCAATCCCGCCTTTGCATTTGATCCAATGTATGTCAGTGATTTCGGAGGGGAAGACTATGGTATTGCCAGTTGCTACAACGGCCTTCCGATCGGCGGCGGTGCATTCTCTCTTTCGCGCATCCGCTTAAATCGAATTGCCGAGCAATCCGATTCCATGGATGATTTCTTCCGAAACAGGCTGCCCCGCGCGGCAGATGCTCTCTGCCGCTTCATTGAAGCCAAGATAAGATTCATTGTAGAGGAAACGCCATTTTTTAGAAGCAATTTTTTGGCAGCCGAAGGTTTCATAGATATAAGCCGCTTTGCAGGACTCTTCGGAATAGTCGGGCTGTGCGAATGCGTCAATCACCTGATGAAATTGCAGGGAAAGCCTGCGGCATTTGGTTCAAGTGAAGACGCTAATCAGCTGGGCGTCGCAGTCATGGAATGCTTGCAACAGGAAGTCGGACGCTTCACAAGCGCTTACTCCGCCGTATGGGACAATCATTTCATCCTTCACGCTCAAGTCGGAGCTGAGAATGACGAGGGAGTCAGTCCAGGAGCTCGCATTGCCATTGGAAGCGAGATGCCGCTGTACGACCATCTGCGGCAAGCGGGGCTGTTTCACCGATTTTTCCCTTCTGGAGTTGGCGACATCTTTCCTTTCGATACAACCGCCAGCCGCAATCACGCGGCAATTCTGGATGTGTTCAAGGGCGCGTTCAAAGTCGGAATGCGCTACATATCCACATATGCCGCAGATAGCGATTTGGTGCGGGTAACTGGATATTTGGCAAAGAGATCGGATGTCGCCGCATATGCCGGCGGCTCTCCAGCTTTGAATGACACTGTCGCAGGTTCCGTAGAGTCCTTTGATAAACGAGGCATACTGAGCCGCAAGGTGCGTTCGATATGATTACCGCGCCGGTCAACAAGATAATCGACTGCTCCGTAGTCGACGGGCCAGGCAACACAACGGCAATATTTTTCCAAGGCTGCAATTTTAACTGCATCTACTGCCACAACCCTGAAACCATCAATATATGCAGAAACTGCGGCTCCTGCGCCTCCTCGTGCCCGACCGGCGCCATTTCAACGACACCAGGCGAAAAAGAAGCGCTCTGGAATGAATCCCTTTGCGCCGGATGCGACAACTGCATCAAAGTCTGCCCGCATGGATCATCTCCAAAGATCCGGAATATATCAGTGGATGAGGCGGTTTTGCGGGTTGCCGGCAACATTCCGTTCATTCGGGGCGTGACCTGTTCCGGTGGAGAATGCACCTTGCAAAAAGAATTTATAGTGCCATTTTTCGAGCGCGTACGCGCCTTGGGACTAAGGACTCTGCTTGATAGCAACGGTTCGCTGGATTTTTCGCTGGAACCTGAACTCATGGCGGTTACAGACGGGGTTATGCTTGATGTGAAGTCAGCTGATCCGCTTATACATTTAAGCCTTACCGGCATGAGCAACTCAATCGTCTTGAAGAATATAGACTTTCTGGCGGAACAGCAAAAGCTCATTGAGCTTCGCATTGTTGTTGCAGATGAACCGGGATTCCACTCTCGTGAAACTGTCGATGCCGTTTCACGCAGGCTCCAGGCTTCTCCAAATGGCCGTGATGCTCATTTTAGAATCATAGCGTTTCGTCCGTTTGGCGTCAGAAAGCAATTTCAGTCAATTTCTCCTCCTTCACCGCGTTTGCTGAGAGAGCTAGAACGAATAGCAAGAGGAAACGGCATGAAATATGTAAGCATTACATAAAGCGCATTGAGTCAGATTTTCAGTGGCGCTTTATAAAAGGAGGCTCATTATGGGCGGTAAAACAGAAAAGAGTCATTCAATAAAATCTGATTTCTCTATGCTTGCCATTTTGATAATTCCCATCGCTGTAGCTGTGAATTTTGTGGGAGGGCAACTGGCTTCACTGCTCAAGCTGCCTATGTATTTGGACTGCATTGGAACTATTTTCACCGCGATGCTTTGCGGTCCATGGGTTGGCGCCCTGGCGGGCGGCTTGACCAACGTGGTGACTGGCATCGCCAACCCAATCAGCTTCGCGTTCATACCTGTAAATATTGCAACAGGACTTGTCGCAGGCTTCCTGGCTCGAGCGAATATGTTCAGCAATTGGTGGAAGTGGCTGGTTTCCATGGTGATTCTTGCGGCATCTTCCATCATAGTTACCGCGCCGATTGTGATTCTCGTATTCGGCGGCATAACCGGAAGCGGTCCATCCATGGTGGTGGCTGGCGCTCTTGCGGCTGGCGCCAATATTATGACGGCATTCTTAAGCGGAGACGGGATATTCACCGTCATTGATCGCACAGTGTCATATTTGCTGGGGTATCTTGTCATTGGAGTCATACCTTCAAAAACGTTGATAAAGTTCGGATGCGGCGAAAACTATATAAAGAAAGCCAGCGTAAAAAAGTCGGCTTGACTTGAATCGCAGCCATGCATATGCCGATGCGCAGGCGACTGCGCGTCGGCATGTTAAGAATAGAATCCGCAAAACCCTGAAGGAATCCGATTCTCGCCTGGGGGGGCAGCGGCTTCTCCCAATTTCAAGAGGTGATGGAAATGTGGAGGGAAAAACTGCGAATTCGCAAGAGCAATCAAATACAAGCGCTTCATCCTTCAACCAAATTTTTGATTGTATGCCTGTTTTCCGCATGCTCTCTAATCTTGGGCAGCATAAAGATGAATGGATACGCGCTTTTAATTATCCCCTGGTTCTTAATCGTGCCCTTGCTTTGCGCCGCCAGCGGGATTTTCATGAAATTCTGCAAGGCATTCGCGAAGGTTCTGCTTGTGGCGACGATGATTTTTCTTACTCAAAGCTTCCTGGTTCGAAGCGATGTCGTCGCCTGGAGCGGAGGCGTTCTGAAAATTTATGAAAAAGGCCTGCAAACAGGCATCTTTATCAGCTTTACCATTCTAAACATCGCAGGCATCTTTACCTGGATGTTTCAGACCACGCGCAACAAGGAGATATCCCGCGCTCTCGAAGATTCTGGCATGCATCACAAAGCCGCGTATGTCTTCATGTCCACTTTGCAGATGATTCAGGTGATGGGGCAAAACAGCAAGACTATCATGAACGCGCAGAGAGCGAGGGGAGTTGAGACAGAAGGCGGAATCTTTGTGCGAGCGAAAGCCTTTTTTCCATCGTTGGTGCCGCTGATACTGGGATCCATAATCGGAGCTGAGGAGCGGGCCCTTACGCTGGAATCGAAAGGATTTGATGTGAACGGCAAAAAGACGCACATGTTTGAACTCGAGCCGAGCGGATATGAAAAGCTTGCCGCGTCAATTGCCGTGGCAGCCACGGCTGCGGTTCTGATAGGGAGGATCCTGGTATGGGTGCTATAATTGAACTGAACAATGTGACATATAGCTATCCTCTTGCCAATGAATGCGCCATTAAAAACGTCTCTTTAAAACTTGAAGAAGGGCGTTTTTATGGAGTAATCGGTCAAAACGGCTCTGGGAAGACTACTTTGTGCTCTTTGATCCGGGGGTTTGCGCCCAGTTTCTTTCGAGGTTCGCTTACGGGAGAGGTTCTGGTATGCGGCAAGCCCACGCTAGACTACAAGCCGGGAGAGTTGTCGCTGAAAATCGGATATGTATTTCAGAATCCTTTCAGCCAAATCAGCGGCGTTAAGGATACGGTATTTGAAGAGGTGGCCTTCGGCCTTGAAAACTTCGGCGTGCCGGTGGATGAAATTGAAGAGCGGGTCATCCGCGCTGTGGAGTTGACCGGCATATCGGCGCTTGCGGAAAAAAACCCGTACGAGCTCTCCGGCGGCCAGCAGCAAAGAATGGCGCTTGCATCCATTATTGTGCTGGAACCGGACATTATGGTAATTGACGAGCCTACCAGCCAGCTGGATCCTGAAGGCACCGAAAGCGTTTTCGAGATAATCAAGGGAATGAAAGATAGGAAGAAAACCATCATTCTAGTGGAGCATAAAGTGGATCTGATAGCCGAGCACGCCGATGAAGTCATTGTGCTTGACAAAGGCGAAGTAATACGCTTTGGATCCAAGGACGCCATACTTTCTGATGAAACGCTGCTTGAATGCGGCGTGCAGCTCCCTAACATCGCATTGTTGGGCAATAAGCTGACTCGCAGCGGAGTTCCGCTGGAGCGCATTCCAATAACTGAGCAGCAAGGCGTGGAGATCATAGGAAAAGCGCTTAGGACAAGGAGTTGGTGCAAATAATGGCATTTATAGAGCTTCAAAATGTTAGCTTCGAATATCCCGGCGGATTTCTCGCTGTTGACGATATAGACATCAGGATTGAGCAAGGAGAGAATGTCGCCATAGCAGGCCAAAACGGCGCGGGTAAAACTACCGCCGTAAAGATGTGCAATGGCTTGCTCCGGCCAACCAAGGGAAATGTCATTGTTGACGGCATAAATTCCAAGGAGCGCACCACCGCTGAGATATCCAGGGTTGTCGGCTATGTTTTTCAAAATCCGGATGATCAGATATTTCACTCGACTGTGTTAAGCGAGGTGGAATTCGGGCCGAAAATGATGAAGATGCCCGCTGAAAAAGCCAAAGCCCTGATTGATTATGCCCTTAGAGCCACTGGAATGTATGAATTGCGTGATGAGAACCCTTACAATCTCCCTCTGTCGGTACGCA
Organism: Clostridiales bacterium; assembly: GCA_031269465.1. Taxonomy (GTDB): domain Bacteria; phylum Bacillota; class Clostridia; order Lachnospirales; family WQUN01; genus JAISWZ01. Next base: position 8,181 of record JAISZB010000243.1, read on the forward strand.
AGTTTGTTACTATCGCGTCAATCATCGCCATGGACACCAAAGCTCTGATCTTCGACGAGCCGACGGCCGGACAGGATTTAAACGGAACCATCCGCCTGAGAAACATTCTGGGAGAATTGCGAGAAAAAGGCAAAACCCTGGTCACTATCACCCATGACATGGAGTTTGTGGCGGACAATTTCTCACGGCTTATCGTCATGGCTAATAAAAAGGTGGTGGCGGACGGCTCGCCAAAGGAAATCTTCTGGGATTTTCCGACGCTCCTCAAAGCGAAATTGAAGCAACCTTATGTAAGCAGGATCTGCAACACTCTTAGCATAGGAAGCAATGTTATCTCCATGGACGACGCGGTATCTGCCGTCAAAGACGGCATGGCAGCGCATGATTCAGCATGAAGCCCAGGCACCGCATTGCCGCAGTTATTGAGGCCTTCGGCATGTACCTGCTTGTCGGCGCTGGATCCATCATCATCGGCTCCAGCCTGCCGCAACTTTCCGCCCGCTACGGCATATCCCTTCCGCTTGCCGCCGCGCTGAGCTCTTCCTTTGCCGCCGGACGCATCTCCACTGTGTTCATCAGCGGGATGCTTGCGGAAAGGTTGGGCATCCGCAAAGTTTTGATATTAGGAGTCCTTGCCTTGCTGCTATTTTTTCTTGGACTTCCTTCAACTCCGCTGTTCGCCGCAGGATTGACGTTCGCTTTTATCGGAGGCGCAGGCATGGGCGCGCAGGACGTCTGCTGCCCGCTAATGCTCCGTGATGCTTTTCCCCGCGCCTATGCCAGCGCCATGAGCGCCAGCCAGATTTTCTTCGGAGCTGGAAGCTTTCTGCCGCCGCTTATTGGAGGAATTCTCTTATCCCGCAGGCAGCCCTTTTACTGCGCATACTATGTCATGGCCATTTTGGCCGCAGCTATGCTCATTACCTTGCCCTTCGCCCTGACAGGCAAAACCGGCGAAGCGAAAGGACGCGCTGAATCAAGGGCTATTTCGACCCGACAAGCAAAGCTCCTGCTGGTGCTGACAGCCTTTACATGCTTTTTCTATTCTTTCGGCAACAGCGCGCTGCATCTGTATTTGCCGTCATATATAGAAAGCCGCGGCTTTGCTCAGCACATGTCTGTTATGTCGCTTGCATTCTACAGCGCAGGAATTATTGCTGGCGCGCTGCTCTTTACCGCGGTATTTCGGCGAGCATCTCCCATGCTTGTTTTGATGTCTAATATTTCAGCTTCCCTTATATGCTTGTCAGTTATTTTAGTTTCCAATTCATTTGCGGCATTGATGGCAATGCTTGCATTCGCAGGCATGTTTCTTGGAGTCCTATATACCGTTCTCGTAGCAATAGCCATAAGCCTCACCCCCAACCGTGCGGGACGCGCCGCCGCGGCAATGGCCGCCGCAAATGGCGCGGCGAATATCGCCTCCCCGCTGATTGCTGGAGCCGCCACTGCATCGCTTGGAGCCAAATGGGTGATTTACTGTGCAATCATTATGCTGGCCGCAGCTTTAGCAAGCGCGTTTTCATGCCGATTATTGCATAAGAGGGCGGCGGTCTGCGGCCGCCCAGTATACAAGGAGGAAACATTATGATTTTAAAAAGCAAAAATGTGTTAAACGCTGAAGGGAAGCAGTATCACATATGTTGCAAGCCGGGAGACATTGGACGCTATGTTCTGCTTCCAGGCGACCCGTTTCGTACAGATTTGATTGCATCATTCCTGGAAGACGCAAAACTGGTTGCCCATAATAGAGAGCATAAAACCTGGACCGGCACTTTGAATGGAACCCGCGTATCCGTCGCATCCACCGGGATGGGCGGGCCTTCAGCCGCTATCGCGGTTGAAGAGCTGATACACTGCGGCGCGGACGCATTCATACGCATCGGCACTGCCGGACGGGTTTGCGAGGCATCCCGGGATGAAAGCCTAGATGGCGTAATTGTAACAGGATCGGTTCGCGACGAAGGCGCAACACTTCATTACATCCCCGTTGAATACCCTGCCATTGCCAGTCGACAGATTGTGGCGGCGCTATCCGCCTCTGCCGCGAAGCTGAATCTCAATTTTGCCGAAGGCATCGCCCACAGCAAGGATAGCTTTTACGGCCAGCATGATCCTGACAGCATGCCGTCTTCCGCCCGGCTGATGGAGCGGTGGGAAGCTTGGAAGCGCGCAGGAGTAATGTGCAGCGAGATGGAAACGGCCGCGCTCTTTATAGTCAGTTCCATCCGAGGATGCCGAGCTGGAGCCGTTATGAGCTTTAAGAGCATGGAAGACTCGATTCGGCTTGCCTGCGACGCAATGTCAGCCATCATTTCAGAAGATCTAAAAAAGAGGGATAGTAAGCCTGCCATTTAGAAGAAAACGCGCCTTGAGGATCCGGAATGCCCCTGAAGATTGGGGATTTCGGATCCTTTCAGCTTTTATTATACTTTTTGGCATATGAACCCGCCTATTTTGTAGCTTTATATGATTTGCGCTGGAAAGTTCCGATTTTGGAATGAATTATACAATGCTTAATGGAAAATCAGGCCTCAAAATCGGAATATTTAACTGTGAATCGGCATATCATCCTGGCTAAATATCAATCTACAGAAATAAATGCATATTGTCATATCAATTTGACAAGCATTATGATATGCTCTATAGTATCTTACATCTAAATATCTCAACATTTTCTATCCCCGGCTTTGCAGATTGCGGCCTGCCAAGGAAAGAGACCGTTTCTAATATGCTATATTTGGGTTTTCCCATGCGGATGCGCATATGAACACTCCGATTTAGAAGCTTGACTGAGATTGAAAGTGGATAATTAAGCTCCAAAATAGGCGAATTTGACTGTTAATATACCGATTTTCATCAAATGTTCCTTTTTTAGGGCTTGATTATCCATTGAAAGATGCAAAATGCCGATATCAATTGCACTCGCTATCAGTATAGGTATACCTCTGATTGCGTAGATGTGTAAAAGCTTTCTCTCGCTAAAGCCTTCCTGGTAAAATGCCAGCTTGAAAAATGTTCGCTCTTTGGCATAGGCTGTATGCGCTTAGAAATATTACACGGGAAGGATGCATATAATGACTAGATTCATTGACAGCAATAAAATGGGTCGCAGCCGCCTGGGTTGGCTGGACAGCTATTTTCACTTTTCATTTGCGGAGTATTATAATCCTGAGAATCTAAACTTCGGAGCGCTTAGAGTAATCAACGACGATCTGATTCAACCGCATTCTGGATTTGACGCGCACCCGCACAAGGACATGGAAATAGTCACATACGTGGTGGACGGAGAGCTTACGCATGCTGACAGCATGAAGAATAAAAGGACTCTTTCTCGCGGGCAGGCGCAGTATATGAGCGCTGGAACAGGCGTAGTCCACAGCGAGCATAATATGGGAATAGAAACGCTCAGGCTACTCCAAATCTGGATTCTGCCTGACGGCGACGGGTATGACCCAAACTATGGAGATTATCCTTTCCTATGGGAAGATCGAGAAAATAAATGGCTGCATATCGCATCATGGGCAGACGGAAATTCATTGGACGCTCCCATTAAGATTCATCAAGATGTAAATATTTTCGCCTCTTCAATTGACGAGGGGAAAATCATTGACTTCCATATAGGTTTGGGAAGGCAGGCGTATCTGGTTTTAATTGAAGGCGCCGCGGAAATGGGAGGCTGGAATTTGAATGAAAGAGATGCGCTGGAAGCTATTGAGCAGAATCTGAAAATAAAAGCCAAAATGAAATCTCATATAATTGCAATCGAAGTTAATCACCCCATAGCTAAAGCTAGGGGCTTGCATTAGCAAGCCCTGATTGACTAGCCTAAGCTTCCATCGAGAAGCTACGCTGTCCAAGAATATATAGGTACTCCGGGGCGTTTGCTCCAGCTCCGGACACTACGG
>JAISZB010000130.1 GCA_031269465.1 Clostridiales bacterium
TGAAGCTTCGCTTCACCACTAAGGATGAAAATATTAAGCTATTTGTGTGTTTGAGACGTGGACAAATGTCCATAAAATGTATTTTCGTACTAAATTATCTTTTTTGGAGCTTGATTATACAGCGAGTGCAAAATGCCGAGATCGGCATTTCGCACCACTCAATGGACAGTCAAGCTCCAAAAAAGTAACATTTGATGAAAAGCGGTATATCCACAGGAAAGAATTATCGGACGGAACGCGTCAGGTTTAACCCTGACGCCTTGTTTTTAGTTTGCAACGAACCTTATTTGACGCCTTAAAAAATCTTATCTTCAAAAATCGAACATCCAAAAAGCTCTGTCCGCGTCTGCCTTGACATCTACCTTTGGACTGTAACCCTTTTCAAGCAGGCCGAGCCAAATGTGAGCGGCGCACATGCCAATGTCCACATCAGGATGCTCCCATTTAAAATGCTTATAGCCCACAGGCTTTGCGACTGTAACCGTTGTAAATCCATTGCCGAAGCCGAAACGCCACATCTGTGCATTTGCCGCCGACGGCGCGAGCCTTGCGTATTCCAGGACATCCTTTATTTCTTCGGGGCAGCTGTTCAGCGAACCCGGGATTTCCAGAAGATCCTCAATAGGATTCCTCTTTGTCAACAGCTTGGCGCCTACAATATCCACAAGGCGCTTGGACTTTTCATTTTGCCGCCCAAATGGCATACAGCAAATGACCCGCTCACCGGCGTCAATATGTTTTCCGTAGCCATAGCCCATAGTGGATTCCCTGATCCTGTCGGCAGACGCGATGCCATCTATGTATTTTCCGAGCTCTGAGAGTTTATAGTGCCCGAACCAGCAGGTTGAAAGCCCCAGGCTAACTGCGTACAGCATAACAAGTTCACCTGCAAAGCCTGCCTTTGAAATGGATGCTAAATCAGTTTCGGCTATCAGGGCAAGATTATCAATGGGATTTATCCCGTTGTTATAAAGCTTTTTTCCGGGTTCTGCTTGGAATATTTCTATTCTGGCATGATGTATAAATGGCAGTTCAAGATCCTTGAAAAAATGTTTGATTTGCTCAGTATATTCTTTTGGAAGCTGTTCCGGTAAAAAGGCTCGCGTTGACCGGCGAAGCGGAATACTTTCTATAAGTGGCTTATATATTTCATTGCGCACCGCTATACCCTCCTTATTAGGCAGTTGGATAAAAAATGCGGATTTCTGTTTGAGAATAAGACTTGCCTCAGGGGTTTCTCCCGTTTACTATTGGACAATTTGTTTTTTCCAACCGGCTTATTTCAAAACGGCGTGTTCTATAAAAACCCTCATCTCTTGTATAGCCGCATCGCAAAACTCTGATTGAGCAAACCTGCTCATCAAATGGACAGTGGTCTGGTTAATTAAACTTGATATGAAAAAAGAAACTATCTGAATATTGACATTCTCACGCAATTCTCCGCGTTCACACGCATGATTGAGCAAAACGGAATATATATCCTCAGCTTCAAAGCTATATTTTTCGATAAACTCATTCACATATTCTTGATGCTTTGCCGCAAAATCTTCACCTATCCTTTGAAGCCGCTGATCGCTCTTAGCAAACTCAAGTCCCGCCCTCAATAAATTTTCAATGTTATATGAAAACGAATGCTCTTTATAGTTTTTTAGAATAGGTTTGATGCACTGCATCTTTTTCTTGTAAATCGAATCAATCAGGTAAAAGTATAAATCTTTTTTATCATCAAAATACTGATAAAAGCTACCCTTGGCAAATTTTCCCTGCTTCACTATGCGGTTCATGCTGGATGAGTCGAATCCGTATTCAGAAAACTCATCCAGAGCGGCTTGCTCAATTAGCCGACGTTTTTGTTCAGATAAGTTAAAAAAAGTCTGTTTTGGCAAAGGGCGGCCTCCTCCTGTATTATGACTCTAAAGTCATATGACTTTAGAGTCATAATACAGCTTGCAGATGAGTTTGTCAAGATATTTTTCAAAAAAGTTTTGTGTTCTCCCTAAAAGAATCAGCTAAAATCAGCAACTCCCCGCAGACACCCCCGGTAAGCGGCTGAATTCAAGGCTTTGACGCATTTTCAGGAAGCGAAAATCCGCAAAGCCGCACGACGCAAGACTTGGCTCGAAAGAGCTGAAAAAACAAAAATTTGGAACGCTTTGGAATAGACTGCTAATCAACAATTCAGCGGCGGTAGGTATGAACCTACCGCCGCCGTCATTTTTATCGCGCAATCTATTATCCCAATACCGCCGCATCACATAAAGTTCGTGATAAATCCGCTTGGATAGTCATTCTGCTGCTCGGCACAGGTTTGACAAAAAGGGAGTATCCAGCCTCTCGATTGCAACGTTGCGGGTTGACCGCACTTCCAACAGGTGTTGGCGGATTCGCGCGCAGCTTCATCAATTACCGCATCAATCTCATGTTTTGCGGAATTGATTACGGGATTTTCAGTGCTGCTCGACTCATCATCAAAACTCCAATCCCAATATGTGCGAAGTTCTCCGAATTTCTCTTTTTCCTGCGCCAAAATGAAGCTCGTCAACGGGATTGTGTATTTAGCGAGGACGCTCTTTATGCCGCCGAACATTTTGCCCTCAATAGGAAACCAACCCGGATTTTCCGCAGACTCAAAGGCGCTAATGTCGCCGTGTTTCAGCTCAAGTTCTTCATAAGTCATTGCACAATCTCCCTGATTGCGTCGTAAAGTCCTATGTGTTTTTCGTCGTAGACAAAATCCTGATGCAGATGACCGAACCACCAATGTTCAAATTCGACGTTATGTTCAATCCAGTCGAAAAACTCGATTAAGTCCCGGTCCCACGGGCGTTCATTTGGAGTATATCCGAGATGCCGATACATACGCGATGAGCCTGTGTGCGTGAGAATGCAATCTACCTTGTTTCCAACTTTTGCGAGATTTGCTTTTGCTTCCACAATTTCCTCCGGCGTAGGTACTTCCGCCGCCCACCAACTTCTGCCGGCAGCACGACACTCGCGCTGTTCATATTTCAGCAGATTGTCGTAATCAGCTTTAAAATCGCGGCCATGGAAATCGTCAAGGTGCGACGCAATAAGCGCGTCCAAAGGAGAACCACAGTCGTGGCTTGCCGCGCCGCCGAATGTGAAAATGGTCTTACCCTCAATCTCAAAAACTTGTCCGCGCATTAAGTGCGTAATCTTCTTTCCGAGTTCCTGAACCTTGCCGCCGTTCCACTCGCTGACGTGATACTTATTCAGCAGGTCAAAATTCTCGTGATTGCCGTCGAGGAAAAGCGTTCTGCACTTATGGCGATTCCAAAAGCTGCGAACCTTATTGTCCTCGCCGTTGTTGTCCCAACAAACTCCGAAATCACCGAGAACGATAAGATAATCGTCCTCCGTCAAAATCGGTTTCAACTTTGATAGTTTGCTCACGTCGTAGGTTCCGTGAGTATCGCCTGTAATGTAGATGCCATTAGTCTTTGTCACCCCAAGAATTATCATCGTCGCCTATATCATCCTCGCCCCAAACGTCCTCATAGCTTTCGCGATAACTTGCGTCGAGTCTCGGATATTTTGGCTCAATCGCTGTAAGAACCGAATCAAACAGCGCATACACATCATCAAAATTAGCGAGGTCAAGTAAATGGTCAAGCTGTCTGGCGATAGCATTTTCGCCTACAATCCGCCCCGAGATTATGTCATCGGCGATTGGTCGGTACAGATTGAGCGCATCTTGAGCCATAGCTTGCAAATGTTCAACAAATGGTGCCAAAGCTGCTTTCGCTTCTTCAAGAGCCTTATCTTCGGCTTTGACCGCTTGATTATTTGCAATAAGCTCAGCAAAGGTGACAGGAGCGTAGCCGTTGATTTCAACGCTCGCGTTCAGTGCATTATCCATTTCGCGGAGCAGTTTCCAGTAGGTATCGTTTTTGTTGTTATGGATATGCCCTTGAATGAGATATTTACCCTCGAAACTCATCATCGGATAATGGCAGAGCGTGATTTTATATTTACCGTTGCTGAAATCTTTGAGCTTCTCTATACTCTGAAAATACTGCGACAGCGCCACTTTTTTCATCCAAGCACTGTCGTGATTGCCGACAATCAAATGTTTTTTCCTTTTAGCTGTTTGAGCAAAAGCTCCGGGTCTGTTGCGGAGCGGAACATTAAATCGCCGCAAATGTAAACCGTATCGCCGTTCGTGACTTTTGCATTCCAATTAGTAATCAGCGCGGCGTTCATCTCGTCAACATCGGCGAACGGACGATTGCACAATTTTATTATATTGGCGTGACCTAAATGCAGGTCTGAGGTATAGTAAATCATAGTTTTAATCGTACCACGCGCGGAGCAACTGCGGGTTCGCTGTGAACTCGTCCGCATCGTGGAATGTCTGCGCGAAATCCAACACCAAATTCATAGATTCAGGAAAATTCGTAACTTTAACGCCATTGATTGTTACCCTGTAATCCTTGAGATATTTAGACTCAAGAAAACCGATGTATTCAACTGTCGCGCCAATCGCCGCAGCTCTTTTCCCGAACTCATAAAATGTTTCCACCGTCGGTGAATCATTTAATTTGTGCTTTAACGAGATAACGCCATATTCAAGTAATTTAGTCAGTTGTTGAACGCTAAATTCGCAGTTCTCCACGCCGCCGAAAAACGACTTGCCTTTTACGTCAAGAAGCGCGGCAATCTCGTCCCATTGCTCCCGGTGTTTTGCTTCCGCTTCAGCTAGTTCTTCAGGCATCACATTCTCCTTTGCCAATGATGATTCCAATTTTATCAAGCACCTCCGGATTATCTCCAATCCATATTTTAATCGAATTTTGGTCAGCGGCAATGTCCTGATAATTGATATATTCGTATGGGTCAATGTCATTGGGCTTTTCTCTCTGTCTGACCAAAAGAAGCGGAGCGCGCTTTTTGCATATCGCGGTTGACTCCGCTGTTATACCCTATGTCGCTCGGCTCAGTGAGTACCATATTGAACGGCACTACTTCATCAACTTATCCGCTGACAAACTCGTCGTAAACGGTACCTGCATTATGCTCATACGGCGTGTCATCCCAATCGTCGCCGTAAAAATCGTTACATTCGTCCTGACTGAGAAAAAAACGAATTAACCGCCCATCGCGGTGCATATCAATGATTTTCATATTCTCCCTCACTTTTTTTGCATTCTTTTATAGAATTAATCAGCGCAACCAATTTATCTGCGCCGTTGTTAATATCGCCATCGTTATCAAGCGTGAAATCGGAGATACTCTCCAAAAACGGTAAGTCGGTGTCATACGCCTCAACCGCTTTTGCACTCAAATTGATTTCACTACCCTTAACTGCGTTGCCGTCGTCACCAACTCTGACCATAGTTAATCCGCCACGTTGGATTGCATCGTTGCGAGCGGAATCAACGCTGCGCTTTATGTGTATTACCACGCCTATCTTCTGTAGAATATCGGCGCAAGCAGCATCGGACGGTGGAGATGCTGCGGTAGCAATTGCGTTCTCGTCTTTTTTGGCAAGTTCAATAAGCGCATTTACTTATTCGTCTATCGCTTTTTGAATAAACGCTGGACGAAGCATATCGAACCTGCTTTTCGGGCTTATTCTCTCGACCGCGAGTTCATCCGTATCGTAAAACGGCAATCTCAACTCGTCAGCGGCTCGCTTGCCGAGTGTAGATTTTCCCTCATTTGGTATGCCGACCAAAATATACTTCATAGATTTACTTTCTCCATAGGATATACTTGTCTTAATTCAGCTTTCTCCGTTTGTTTTATATTGGTTTGCTTCCTCGGCGACCTTAAGCAGCTGCGTTGGAGTGCTTTCGCTCAGTTTTATCACCTTGCCGGGAGCGTAGGTCGTAGTGAATACCATGTCAGACAGCCACTTCTTGAACGCCGGATTATCGTTAAACTGCTTGAAAAGCTCCATGTTGTCAGCCATTATGCTGAAAATTACAGATTGTAAAACCCGGTCGCTCGCAGTTCTGGCTTCTTGCTTATCAGCGTTACGCATTGCGTTTTGGTATGTCTGGTCTTTTGATACCATATCAGGCATCAAGGCAATCTGTCGCAAACCGGGGTGTGACGCAAGCGGCGATAACAGCCGACGCTCTTTAATTTTCTGCATTCCGATTGTCGTCCCCGCAAGTTCGTGGCTCCGCACCTCGGAGTCGGCATACAGCCCATATTATATCGCCTTTCGCCCTTGAAACTCTAATCTGCTCGGTGTCGGTGAGGTCTTTATTTGGTACCAGCTTGCCCTTGTTTTTCACAGGCTTGCCGCTCTCGTCAAGCTCCCCGCACAAATTCGGCGGCGGTCATAATCCGGGGATTGTCTATGGCGGATTCCAAAAAATCCTTGTCGCCGGTAATGATAATATCAGCATTTGCCGCGATAGCCGCTCGCAGGATAGGCCGGTCTGAAACGTCGCGGATTTTCGCCTCTACTTCCAAATCAAGCGTGGGGGTACGCACCACTTCAAGGACGGGGAGGGCAAAGGCAAGAAACGCTTGCAACAAGTCAAGTTTGTCGGAAAACTTCCGATTGTAGACACGCCGCCAAGATTTTGGTCGCAGACTACGCCCTGATTGGGAAATTAAACCGCTTTTACAAAAGCAAGATACGGCGTTCCCTCGCGGTTGCGCGACGCGGAAATCATAATGTTCGTGTCAATGAGTACCCTCATAATCCCTCAATCTCCGAACGCACCTCTTTCACCAAGTCCATAACGTCATCGTCGTTCATAATTCCCGCCTTTTCAAACTCGCCTTTCATGCCTTCTTGAAGCATATTCATAGCACATGGCGTTCGCCAGCGAGAAGCCGGGGGAGGGGCGGCCGCCCGACGCGGCGGGGGCGCGCGAGGAGCCCGGCCATTGGGAAATCGGCTCGGCCGTCGGGAAGAAATCGGACAAGGCCGCAGTTCCGGCGATAGTAGAGAGGAAGACGCGCAGCCAGATCGTTGCGGAGCTCGACGGGCGCGCAGCGGCGCCGTGGAGTGCGCCGTCTATTTCCGCCATCCCCGCTCCAGCTTCGAGAAGAGGGCGAACGAGCGCCGCAGCGGGCTTCCGCGCCGCTTCGCGGAAAAGGGGGGAAGCGCGGGCGGCATGCCCGCGCAACTGATCTCCAAAGCGGCGGACTGGAACAACAACCTTCCCAGGAAAATTCTAGGTTGCAAGACTCCTGCGGAAATGTTTGAGATAGAGATCCTCAAAACAGCGCAAAGCGCGGCGAAGGCGCCCTCTATTTCCGCTTGGGAAGAGGGAAAAAATCCCTATGGCATCTGTTGCATTTGATATTGCAATTTATATACAGAATAAAACAAATCCCATCAGTGCGCTTGTTGCGCAAGGATGGCTAAAAACAAAGGAATCATTTGAATCTGGCAGGATTCAAATGATTCCTCTTTATTTGCCGAGCCGCCCTTTCATCTGAGTTGATTAGGCTACGCATGCCTTCGTTGTATTTGACTTAAGTAGCTAAAATGCATGCAGGCGAACGAATATGCGCCGCCAATCGAGGCTCTCCGAGGCCGGCATGCCTGTATTAGACAGGCTTTGATATGCCATCTTGAAAATGTACCTCGCAGATAGGCCGCTCTGTGAGGCGTGCAGTCGGCTGTAAAGGGACGATCTTGCGAACTGCTGCGTCAGCCGTGAGTTCTGTCGAATCAATCTTGCAGCCTAAAGTGAAGACCTTTGCTCCGAGTCTTGACAAGATCTCATCTTCCTCTTGCATGGCTCCCTGCCTCTTGAAGTTGCATGCTCTGACGGATGTTTGAAAGAACTCTCTAAAAGTATGGCAGCCGCTCCGTCTGCAGCGATTCGGTATGGTTGCAAGCGGCGAACAGCCGAAAAAGGACGCGCCTATAGAAATTGAATACGCGCAAGCCGAAGATTATCTCCTACCTCTAATCGCATTGTCAGACTCGTCCGATGCGCCGCTGATTGGCCGGTACGGACGTATGCCGAGGGCGTTCCTCATAGAGCGATTGAGTACAGTCAGTTGCTGCTTAGAGAGGAATTGTTGCCACATCTGCGGGAAGTTGACGTGTTTGTCGAAGAACGCCGAAAGGCGGCTGTTCCGGGAGTTGAATCGGTGAAGAGCTAATTCGCAAATAATGTCAGAGTTCTGCGAAGCTGACGGTGGTGCGGGCGTGGGTATACATTTCGTTAGTCATTCATTTTTTCATCCTCCATAAAATGCTAAAAGCAGGAAAGCCAACCGAAAGGAAGCGGCTAGTATAGAAGGAGGCAAGCTCTGCGGCAGTCATTTTGCAGTCCTCTGTGCCGTTTGCTCGAATTAATGCTCAATTGGCGTGAGAGAACGGGATGCCGCGAAATCATAAAATTTCAATTCCTGTTCATACATACCGCCGACGAGCAAACGCCTCACCGTACTGCTTATAAGCGCGCTGCCTTACACGACCCATTTTCATTTCTGCAGGCCCGTTAAGGAATACCGCTAAATCACAAAGTTTCTTGATAACTACCCAAAGTTTCCATCGGCAGAGGATATAACAAATGCACTGTATTTTTCAATAATCATCCAGAATCAAATTCAAGTATAAAAGATCGATGTTGCATGAAGATATTACCTTAGGCGATTGTGGATATAATAAGCTCTGAAGCAATAAAATAATATCGCGGGGTTTGGACTTTTCTTCAGTTTGCATGTAAGGCTGAATTGAATATGCCGCCAGAATGGAAATAAAATTCCAGCCTTGTTGCATAATTGCGCGGCATTGGCGGAAAATAGTCCTGAGAGGCACCCTTCAGGAGTTAAGGGGGAAGATATGGAAAGAAAAGTTGGCTTTTTTTGTTTCAAAGACAAATCGGCAAGACTCATTTGCGCGCTTTTTGCTTTGACGTTGATGCTGCCTCAGATTTGCCTTGCTGGTGAAGAGCCTGAAATCCAAGGTCAGGATGCAGTTCAGCAGCAGTCTGAAATCCAGGAAGTTCAGGAAAAAACGGAAGCTCCGAATCAAGCGGATTCTCAAGAGAATAGGGAGGATCCGAATGCCCCGGATATGTCTGCGACGCTTGTTGCTCCAATAATCCCGACATATTTGCCTATTATCATGTACCATCAAATATCCAGGGAGAGTTCAAAGCTTGGCGCGTATGTAATATCTGACGCGGAGTTCGAAGCGGATATGAAGCTTTTGCATGATAATGGCTACACAACTGTAACAATAAAAGATCTTCTGGCTTATGTGAACAAGGAGGGGATCCTTCCAGAGAAGCCTGTAATGCTTACCTTCGATGATGGGTTCCAAAGCGACTATGTCTATGCGTTGCCAATTTTAAAAAAATACAACATGAAGGCCATTTTTTCAATCATCGGCAAGTACACCGACGAAAACTCGGACGAAAAGACGCCGAGGCATGTGAATTACTCGCACCTCTCCTGGGATGAAATCAAAGAGATGCAGTCCAGCGGTTTGGCTGAGTTTCAGTGCCATACTTATGATATGCATGACATGTCCAAACGAAAGGGAGCTTTGCGCAAATGGAGCGAAAGCGCGGAAGATTACAGGCAGCATGTGCTAGAGGATTTGGGGAAGCTGAGCCAAGCCTGCTTAGAGCACATAGGGGTTGCGCCTACAGCTTTCACATGCCCGTTTGGATGCTACAGCGATCAACTGGGAGAGATTTTGAAAGAATTCGGATTTCCTGCCATTATGCACTCCTATCAGAGAATGAATATTTTGACAGGAAATCCTGATGAGCTTTATATATTGAAAAGGTTTCTTAGGACGCATAATAAAGATGTCTCTGAATGGGTAGCTAAATGGAACGAGCTTTTCAAGGAGCCGATAGAAGATGTTAAGAAGGCTGAGAAAAAAATCTGAATGGAAAGCATCGAAATGATTTTTATATGTATGATGCAAAGCCATGGCCAATAATTAATTGAAATGACATTATTGCCTGAAACGCAATATAAAAAAGCATCCGCTAGCAGCCTTCAGCGGATGCTTTTTTATATTGCAAGCATGCTTGAAGCGCCTAAGGCGCATCCTCATTGCTGACGCGCTTGTCGAGAATTTGCTCCAGCCGAATGTAAAAATCGAACCAGTCTGGCGACATCGATATACGGAAAACTGACAGAGTTACACGTGAGTCGTCTTTTTCATAAACAGCATCTTCTCCAGCTATTTCTGCGCCGCTTTCATCAAATGTCGGAACCCTTTGGAAGCCAATATCTTCAAGTTGTCTGGCGCAGATATCCAATTGCTCTTCAGGATGCTCTGTATTAAGCACATATGAAAATAACAAGGCGCCCATATGGATTTTAACTGGCTTTAAAGGTTCGCCTATCTCCTCGCTTTTATCAGAAATAGATTCTGCCATCTCGGTAATATCCCTGTATATAATGGGATCAATGCGAGCTTCACTCAGAGAAGGGCTCGTGATAATATTAAGGCGGCCATCCTCACTTTTATTTGAATCAACTCTGATGAGCGAGAAGTAAGCTGAAAAATCATTTATATTGACGTATGTTTTGCCGTCAATATCATAGCTTCTTATCTCACAAAAGGAGTCATCAATGCGAATAATGGGTTCATTCTCAATGACAGTCGGTTCGCTTGGAACATTTTGAATATCCGGAACACTTTGAGGGGCGGTGTTCTGACCTGTGGCGGCTGACGCAGAATCTACAGTTGCAGATTCAGGCTTTAAAGAGCATCCGAAGAGCATTGCGACTATAAATAACATCAATATTTGCATGAAGCATCTATTCATAATATTTTCGTCTCTCCTTTAAAAAAGCTTATGAGGAACTTTCATGCATACTAATATTGATAAAGAACAGGAAATATAGTTTTCAAATTTTACGCATGCTGATAAGAGTTTCGGTTCTTGATTTTCCCTATGCGCTGTATGATCAAGTTTAGATACAGGCAATTTTAACCTCTTCTGACTTCTATACTGATTTTCATAGGCAACTGCCGCTAATAGCTTTAATCTAAAATTCCTGCTCTTTGTCTGTCTATGTCAGAGCTTCGTTTCCAATCTTTATTGCTGCTGATGCGACAACGACTAACGATTTTGGAATCGTCTTATCCGCTGAAGCATTTTGCAATTCAGAAGCAATGCCGAAATTTTCCAGTGAGCATCAGTATAATTAATGCTGATTTGCATATGGGCGCCTATGACGCTGAGCTTCATAGCCAAGAGTGAAGGCAGTCAAATGCAGCAGCAGAATATAGCGGAAGAGGAGGTTTAGCGTCTGCGATTTACTGAATATCAGCGTTTAATCGCTGGCTTTATCAAGCCCAGCGGTACTAAACTGCACGTTTGAAGATTGATCGCACAGCGAGTGCGAAATGCCGATATTGGCATTTCGCACCACTCAATGGATAATCATTTTCAAAATATGGACATTTGACTGCAAATCGGGCAGTAAAGATATGGGAGCGCCTAGGCGACTGCATATAGCGCGTTTCTGAAAGAAAACGGCGTTTGCGCCAGCCAAGCCGCCGCCCTTCTCAGCGCAAAATATGCAATCCATCTCTAGCGGCGCTTTTATGAGCAGTACGCCTTTGAGCATTGACGCTTGCCTATTGCTTTATCTTATCATGGAAGGAGCTAAACCTCAATCTTTTTAAGCGCTGCAAGCATAAAACATAGATAACGTTTTAGGGATGCAACTGGACATTCTCCATGCGCAGGATCTCTCTCCCGCCTACCATGAGTTCTAAGAGCGGGCGCATGACGGTTGCGAAATAAAGCGAGCCTTCCTCAAGTTGCGGCGGTTCGCGCTGTCGATGGCATCGCTCGGGAGGGCATCGGAGACGTCAGCGCCCTGCCATTCCCATTATATCCCCTTGGATCAGCCGCGCATTTTCAGGCGCAAGGATCGCATTTCCTTGCGCCGTTCCTGAAAGCATTTGCGTGCTGAGCTGGATGATCCAAAACTTTGCGGAAGCTTTGCCGCTTTCGCGCCTGGCGCGCAAAAACGCCTTCAAAGACAACCTTGGGATCTATGCGATCCATTCGGGCGCTATTGCGCAAATCCAGCATTGATTCCGATTTCGCTTTGCCCATGAGATCCTCGGACTCATTCCAAATGCCATAGGCTGTCCCACCATGCTGATTTGCAGGCGTATGTACTGATTTTGGAGCCTGGCTATACATTGGGCAGCTGTATCATTAAACTTCAAAACAAGAACTATCATATGCAAATCTGTATAGTAAGTCCCTAGAATTCATTGTTGCAATGCCTCTGAAAAAACGCTTCTCTATTTACTGAAATGCTCTTGATTTTTCGCTGTGGAAAACAGTTTTGTAATGGTGCTTGTCAAGAGCTCGGCTATAAATTCAGGAGGCTCCCGGCTCTCTTTATTCAGCCAGATCTTGGCCATGCTGAAACAGCCATTTACGACAAATGAGTTTATGTATTCCTGTTCTTTCTCACCATATCCGCCAAGCATGGAGTTTAGAAGCTGCTTTATTCTTGGGCGGTTCATCAGCTTTTCAGGAAAATCTGAGTCTACGCTGTTGTTTGCCAGAATCCTGCAAAAACCTAGATTGCTATTTACAAAAGATATAATATTTGCAACCTGCTGCAATCCCACCAAGGAATCGCTGTTGGCTTCCAGATACTTGTCGATCTGCGCTAGCACTTCATTTTCCATGTCATTGAACAAGTCATACTGGCTCCCGTAATACTTGTAAAAAGTTGTTCTATTTATTTGGGCTTTGACGCAGATCTCGCTTACCGTTATCTTATGTATGCTCTTTTCGTATAGCAACGATGTCAAGCTATCTCTGAGCAGCTGCTTTGTCAGACGAATGCGTTGATTTTCCATTTATATCACTCTTTCATAATTGTTTTAAGCATGGCCCATAAGCTTTTTGGACAAAGCAAGCGTGCAAGCCTGCATCGCTTTATAGAAGCCTCTTAAAAGATTTTAGTTCTTGAGGTTCCGGCAGTCAAATTAAAATTTCACTTTTATCTTAAGGCCTGCAGCAAATCCTGCATATGGCAGAAATATCCATACAATAAACAAAGAAGCATTTAGATTGATTATACCACGGCTATTGGCAATAAATAGGCAAATTAAGTAAAATTGATTTTAGATCAACATTGCAACCGATTGTGTTGTTTTAGCGACTGCAGAGGATCAACAGTCGGTTGCTTTTTCTTTTAGAGGACTTTATCATAAAACTGAGTTGTAACGATTCGCAGCCAAACTATTGGGAGGGTTATCCAAGGACGCTGCATAATCAAACTTTGATATAGGATATTTCATATGCGGATCAATTTGTCTATTCCCGCAGCTGCGGAAAACTGGAGGATTACATGCAGAGGACATCAAAATTTATTGTAGAAAAGAGCAAGATCATCTTGGCGGTCTTCGCATTGCTGGTTGCATGCTGCTTAGTGCTGATGACGAAGGTTAACATCAATGCGGATTTGACGAAATATTTGCCTGACGATTCTCCTACTAAAATCGGAATGGAGATTATGGATTCTGAATTTCCTCCTGCTTCAACTTTTAGCATCATGTTCAGAGATCTGGATGAGGACGAAAAACAGGCAATTTCAAGCGGGCTTTCCGGCATTCAAAATGTGATGGAGGTCTTGCATGAATCCGGAAGTGAAAAATATGAAAAGGATGGCTACACGCTTTATACTGTAAACCTTGAGGTAGCAGCCAATACGCCTGAGGCGAAAGCTTCAGTTGATGAAGCCAAAGAAAAATTCTCTGCTTACAAGCCTGAACTCAACGGTGATGCGGCAGGAAACACGGTCATAGACATTTTGCCTCAACTGGCTGGAGCCGCATTCATTCTTCTTTTCATAATCCTTATTATAATGTGTGAATCATGGATTGAGCCGATTCTTTTCATGGTCTGCATTGCTATGGCGATAGTCCTGAATATGGGCAGCAATGTGATTTTTGGCGAGATCTCTGAAATAACCAACTCAATTGCAGCAATCCTGCAGCTTTGCCTGTCGATGGACTATTCAATCATGCTTCTAAACAGATATCGCCAAGAGAAGAAGTCTTCAGAAAATAAAAATGAAGCTATGAAGAAGGCTTTGCAAAAATCCTTCAGAGCCATATCAAGCAGTTCGATTACAACTGTTGCAGGGATGCTGGCGCTTGCCTTTATGAGTTTCACGATAGGAAGAGACATGGGATTTGTGCTTGCTAAAGGTGTATTTCTAAGCCTGGTTTGCATATTTACGATTCTTCCAGCCTTGATTCTGATTTTTGACGGTCTTATAGAGAAGTCCGCTAAAAGGTCGATACCTTTGAAAATGGATAAAATAGCGTCTCTATCCTATAAACTCAGATATGGGGTGCTGGCTTTTTTCATAGCTCTGTTTGCGCTGTGCTTTTTTCTCAGAGGAAACGTATCGATAACTTATACCATGACTGAATATGAAAAGATAAACAGAGTTTTTCTTCTTGATAATTCAATAGTCGTACTGTATAGAAACGAGGATGAGGACAGAGTAGGGCCGCTCGCGGAAAAATGGAAGGAAAACAGCTTTGCTGAAAGCGTCGGAGCTTACGCCACCACCCTTGGAAAGAAGCTTTCAAGCGATGAAGCGGCAGAAGCCTTTGGAATGGACAAAACGACATCCGCATTGCTGTACAGCCACTACATGGATGTCAGAGGAGAAGAGACAGGGAAAAAAATTGCGCTAGGGGAATTTTTGCAGTTTCTAATGGTCGATGCGGCAGAAAATGGGCAGCTTGCGCCGCTGTTTACGGGAGGCGCGCTTACCCAGCTTTCCAGCGCCATGCCAAGCATGCCTCCTGAGATGATGGCGCAGGAGTTCTCAAGCGCCGAATTCGCCGCTTTCACGCAAATAGGCGAGGGAACCGCGGAGCTTCTGTACAACTTATATGCCATTATGCATGGGGATTTGCCGGAAGAAAAGATATCGATCATCGATTTCACTGATTTCATTATCGATGATGTTTCTGAAAATGAGCAGTTCAAGCCGTTCTTCTCTAATGAAACCTTGAGTGAGATTAAGGAGTCTAGAGCAGCATTGGATGACGCGCTCAAACAGCTGGTTGGAGAAAACTACTCCCGCATTGCCATAACGGCAAGGCTGCCGGTGGAGTCGGATGAGACTATAGAGTTTCTAAGCGGATTAAAGCAGGATCTCGCCGCAGCTTCAGCAGGTGAGAACTATATAATTGGAAATTCAGCCATGGCTGATGAATTGAGAGTAAGCTTTCCTTCGGAACTGAATATCATCACGCTTATCAGCGTGGCGGCGATATTTATAATAATCGCCATAGCCTTTAAATCAATGGTCGTGCCTGTCATTCTCGTATGCATAATCCAGTGCGCTGTGTTTGCCGCAATGGGGCTTACGTATTTGCAGGGAAGCAGCATCTACTACCTGCCGCTGCTCATTGTGCAATGCCTTTTGCTTGGATCTACAGTAGATTACGGAATTCTGCTGACTTCCTACTATAGGGAGGCAAGAAATGCTTTGGATGTGAAGCAAGCCGTTTCACTTGCTCTGAACAACTCCATACATACGGTAATGACATCAGCGCTTATTCTTATCCTTCTTACAATAATACTTGGAATTATGCTAAGCGGTTCGGATCCAGCCATATCTGAAATACTTCAAACAGTCGGCAAAGGAGGAATATGCGCTACAGCGCTGGTTGTGCTGATTCTTCCAGGCATTTTAGTCGCTCTGGACAAGTTTGTTGCAAAAGCTTAGATTATCCCGTTGCACTGATGCGCATATGAAAGCGCCGAGAGATTGACAGTACTGCGAGCGAGAAATGCTGATATCAGCATTTCTCATCTTGAAAGTGGATTGACAAGCTCTGATAACGGTGCGTTTGACTGGCTGCACATCTGTTTAATAATGATAGCAACGCATAAAAGAAAGCGGTTCAAGATATTTCTTGAGCCGCTTTTTCTATTCGCTGATTTTTCGGTTCAGCCAATGCTCAATAACGCTCTAAAAGCTCAAAAGAACTCTTGAGAGCCTGCTCAATAACCTGATCCATGTCGAAGTATTTATAGGCGCCCAGCCTGCCTCCGAAGATAACTCCGGGCTCTTTTTCCGCAAGCTCGCGATAGGCTCCGTACCTTGAAAGATTTGCTTCATCTTCTATTGGGTAGTAAGGCTCTTCCCCCGGACTCCATTCATGGCTGAATTCCCAGGTTACAACAGTTTTAGGCTGCCTGCCGAAATTAAAGTGCTTGTGCTCAATCACCCTGGTATAAGGTGTGTCTCTGTCCGTATAGTTGACCAAAGCGTTCCCTTGGTAATTCTCCATGTCGAGGGTTTTGGTTTCAAAGCGCAGGCTGCGATATTCCAAGGGTTTTAATCTGTATCCGAAGTATTCGTCTATGGGTCCTGAGTAGATGGCAATAGGAGCCAGCTTGCTGTACTTTTCACGGTTCTTCAGATAATCTTCATTGAAAACCACATCGACGCCGCAGAGCATTTTTTCTATCATGCTCGTGTATCCATCCACAGGAATGCCCTGGAAGGCGGCGTTGAAATAATTATTGTCATAAGTGAAGCGGACGGGGAGCCTTCGAATGATTCCTGGCGGCAATTCGGTGCAGGGGCGTCCCCACTGCTTCTCAGTGTAGCCCTTGATCAGCTTCTTGTAAATGTCGGAGCCAACAAGGTTTATCGCTGTCTGCTCCAGATTCTGCGGCGCATCGGTAAAGGACTCTTTGCGCTGGCGCTCGATCTCCTCTTGGGCTTGCGCCGGCGTTACAACTCCCCACATCCTGTTGAAAGTGTTCATATTGAATGGGAGATTGTAAATTTCACCTTTATAGTTGGCGACAGGCATGTTCACAAAACGGTTGAAGGCGGCGAATCTGTTTACATAGCGCCAGATGCTCTCATTGTTCGTGTGGAATATGTGAGCGCCGTATCGGTGAACCTCGACTCCTTCCACGCGCTGCGTATAGAGGTTTCCTCCTAAATGAGGCCTCCGCTCCAGCACGAGGCACTTTTTCCCGGCTTCGAAGGCTTGCTGGGCGAACACGGCTCCGTAGAGTCCGCTTCCTACGATTAAAAAATCATATGTGGCAGGCATTTCATTCTCGCGCCTTTCCTATGGAGTTTGGGATTTGCCGTTAACTGTTTGGCAATGCGAGGCAATTGCCGCGTTTAATTATACCACCATTTTTAATGTGCTGCCACGGGTTAGCGCCGAGTCCGTTAGGATATGCTGATTTGCACACGAAAGCTTGTACATTTGACTGCAAATTAGGATAATTGACATAATCAAGAAGGCTTGACCTCTACAAAATTGTCTCAAACTGACGGATTCAGCTATGCTGGCGCCATTTTAGGAGACGCTTCTGAAAAATCTCATTTTTTTCGTTGCTCATCCGCTTTGCCATCAAGGGGCTTTCCCGCGCAACCTTTCTGCGCAGGCGTGCATGCGCTTATACATGAAGCCTGTCAGATATGCAAGCTGTCCATAGCGGAATCTCGCCCGTTGCGCAGGCTAGCTTCTCCCAGGCATCTTTCAATGCCTCGCTTTTCTCCGCACTCCCCGGCGCCCTCTTCAGAACTTCGCCTTGCGCGCTGGTATCTGCGTTAAGCTTTTTGCTTTCATCGAAAACCTGATCCAAATAGGCGCATGCATTGTCGTGCGCACCAGGGAATTCGTCGAATATAAAAGGAGTTGCTGCAACAAAATCATCGGTAAGTTGCAGGAAGAAACTCATACCTCTTAAAGAAGAGGAAACGCAGACGAATTAAGGCTTGCATTGTCAAAATCAGCCTTGTTTTATTGCGTTTTGCACAACTGTGTGATATACTTTCTATGCATGCATTGATTAATTCCATCCTCTGCAAATGAAAGGTTTTCTTTATGTGTGAAACAGAACGGAATCTTAGGTTTCTGCCTACTATATTCGAGCATGCCGCGTTTCTGATCGGAAGGACTCCCAGTGAAGCATCCCTAAATTCTGAATTGATGAAGAAGGCGCATGTGGAGGCGCATTGTCTCTATAGGCCGGATTCTGTCACTGTTGGAATAGATGTATACAATATCGAGGCAGAAGCATTGGGATGCAAAGTCTCTTTTTTTAAGGATTCATCAGTGCCAGGCATTGCAGATCATCCGCTGGATCTGGATGGCGATCCCAAAAAGCTTGAATATTCGCGGACTTTGGGAAGGATTCAGCTGGTTATAGAATCAGCGGCAGCTGTAAAGAAGGATCTGGAGGGAGATTCTGATGTAAGCGTGGGCGTCTGCGGCCCGTTTTCTATACTGATGGAGCTGGCGGGATATGAGCGGGCGGTGGAAATGATGGCGGACGAGGAATCTAAAGCGAAGGCATTTCTCGACGCTCTTGCTTTGTTTCAGATTAAGTACTGCAGCGACATTCTCGCTAAAGGGTTGGGTGTTGTTGTTTTTGAATCTTGGGCTTCTCCGCCGCTTGTTTCTCCTGAAATCTATAGGATCTTCGGATTGCCTCCGGAAAAGAGGCTTTTAAAATTTCTTAGGCAGTCTGGACTGAAGAGCCGCCCGCTGGTAATCGGAGGCGATACAAGCGCCATACTGGACGATATGCTTGGCTCCGGAGCGACGCTTGTCGTTTCAGACTATAGCGCTCCGCTTCCCTTGTTTGCGCGCAAAGCGAAGAAGCGCGGGTTGAAGCTTCGAGCCAACATAGATCCTCGTTTGATCCATAAAGGCGAGGGGTTTGAAGGAAGGATAAATGAGATAAAAGAGCATGCTGAAGGTTTTCCTGACCTGATTGCAGGAACTGGAGTTATTCCTTATGACACGCCTCCTGAGAATCTGCTTATTGCAAAGAAGATGCTTGCCCGGAACGCCTATGGATTATGATTGCTTAAATCTGCGGGCTGCAAAATTGAGAATTTAAGATTGAAGGCATATGGATGAAGCTGTCTTTTAGCACCCTGGCCTGTCCGTCATACAGCATAGGGAAGATATTGGATGTTGCAAGGCTAAATGGCTATGACGGCGTCGAATTGCGGGCGGTCAGAGGAACGGTAAATCTTTATGAACTGGATGAATTCAAGGGATCCTCTCTGCACGCCACAGGAAGGAAGTTAAAGGAGCGGGGGATTTCAGTCGCTTGTTTGGATACAAGCGTGAGCTTCAGCGATAAAGAATCTCTGCAAGAGAATTTAGAGAGCTTCAAAAAAATGCTGGAGATTGCGTATGGCCTTGATGCTCCGTATATGCGCGCCTTTGCAGGAGAGCTGAAAGGCGCGAACTATGATGAAGCCGTCATATGGATTCGGGAAGGATATTTGCGCATCAGCGAGTTGCTTAGAGATTCAGGCGTCTGCGCTCTGCTGGAAACGCACGATGATTTCAGCCGAAGTGAAAGAGTTTTGGACGTCTTGGCGCCAATTCAATCGGATAGACTTGGAGTGCTCTGGGATATCCAGCACACGCTAGCAAGCGGAGAGAAGCTGGAAGATACTTGGAATGAGCTGGGAGAGCAGATCAAGCACCTACACATAAAAGACGCGCAAGCTCCTCTTTTTGAGAATTCAAAGCCTAGGCTCAGTGGAGAGGGCTGCGTTCCTATACCGCAGAGCGTTGCACTTCTTAAATCCAAAGGATATGACGCTTATCTGTCGTATGAATGGGAGAAGATGTGGCATCCTGAAATAGAGGATCCGGAGATTGCCATCCCGCATTATGCGGCTTATATGAAGAAGTTGCTTTGACTTCTTCGGCGGCCATTTCGCAGCTGCTTCTTCTTGCGGGCGGAAAGCTTTAGTTTTTGCATGCAGGCTTAAGGCCCGCATGCATGCTGATTTACAGATGAAATCGCCTGTTTTGCAGCTTGATTATACCGGCATCAGGGCATAATCAAGTGGCAAAATAGGTATATTTGGCTGTAAATCAGCATGCGTTTGACTGCGAATCGGCAAGGATGAAGGAGGTCTTTTTCATATGACTTTGCATGAGAAATTCCGCTTCTCAAATATTGATGAGCTTAGGGAGAAAATAGCCTCTTTGGGTGTAGAGCTGGATCTCTGTGAAGATATAGCTCCTCTTTTTAAACGGGTCAAGATCGGAAGCTTTCAAGCTCCTAATGCGCTTGCGGCGCTTCCGATGGAAGGCTGCGACAGCTTTGCGGATGGAAGCCCCTCCGAATTGGTGAAGAGACGGTACAACAGGCTGTCTTCAGGAGGCGCTGGCCTTATCTGGTGGGAAGCTTGCGCAGTTGTTCCGGAAGGCAGGGCTAATCCGAATCAAATGATGCTGACTCCTGAGAATTCGAAGCAGTTCTCTGAAACGCTGGAAGCCAGCATGAAGCTCTCAAGCGAGGCGCTCGGAGCTGGGAACCGCTGCGCCAACATCCTTCAGCTTACTCATTCAGGAAGGTATTCCAGGCCAAACAGCCATAAGCCGGAGCCAATCATGCCCCAGCACGATCCCATTTTGGATCCTAGGGTAGGCGCGTCTGCAGAACAAGAGCTTGCTTCTGATGAATATTTGGACTCTCTCATCGGTCGATATGCAGCTAGCGCCAAGCTTGCTAAGGAAGTGGGATTTGATGGAATTGACATAAAAGCATGCCACCGCTATCTGATAAGCGAGCTTCTCGCATCGCGCGAGAGACCGGGAAAATATGGGGGAAGCTTCGAAAACAGAACCCGCCTGCTTAGGGAAGCCGTGCTGGCCGTAAGGAGAGAGGTTGGCTCTGACTTCATCATTGCATGCCGCTTCAACGTTTTTGACGCTCATCCGTATCCGTACGGCTTTGGGCAAGACGCTTCGGACATGTGGACATTCAACCCCGAGGAGCCGCTTGCGCTTGCTAAGATGCTTCGCGGCGCTGGCGTTAAGCTTTTGAGCAATTCCGCAGGAAACCCCTATTATATTTATCCTCAGGTTACGCGGCCGTTTGATTTGTCAAGCGAAGGCATTCCCGTCCCGAACGAGCATCCGCTGGAAAGCGTCTCGCGCCTGTTCTCCTTCACGAAAAAAATTCAAGAGGCGGTTTTAGATGTCCCAATGGCAGGAAACGGCTATACATGGCTTCGCCAATTTTTCCCTTATGCAGGAGCCGCGAATCTGAAGAGCGGCGGGTGCAGATTCGTCGGATTGGGGAGATTGAGCTTTGCATACCCGGAAGCCCCAAGAGATTTGATGCAAACAGGGAGATTGAACCCCTTGAGATGCTGCATAGCCTGTTCAAAGTGCACGCAGCTTATGCGGGATCATGAAAGAACAGGGTGCGTAGCTCGCGATTCCAAGATATACGCGCCTATTTACTTTGCGGCGCGAAAAGAGGCTGCAGAGAGGGCTGGGACTTGTAAATGAGAGAGACAGCGGCGGTAACTGGAGGAAGCAGGGGCATCGGGCTTGCAATAGCCAGGCAGCTGGCTGCGGATGGATTCAACATCGCCGTCATGGCGGCAAGCCCTTTTGAAGTGAATAGAAAGAACTTTGAAGGAATTGAGGATTTTTTATATGTCCAAGGCGACATTGCCTGCCAAGAGGATCGTTTGCGCTTTGTAAACGCGTGCGTAGAGCGATTTGGAGGGATGCATGTACTGGTAAACAATGCGGGTGTGGCGCCGAAGGCGCGCGCTGATCTGCTGGAGATGACCGAGGAGAGCTTTGACCATGTAGTAGGGATCAATGCAAAGGGGACGATGTTTATGTCTCAGGCTGCGGCAAAGCAAATGCTGGCTCAGCCCATGGCAGGAAAAAAGCGGGGAATCATCATCAACATCTCCAGTTGCTCCGCAGAGGCGGTTTCAGCTAATAGAGGGGAATACTGCATATCTAAGGCGGGTATCTCAATGCTCACAAAGCTCTATGCGGACAGGCTGGCGCCAGACGGAATATTTGTCTATGAAGTGCGGCCGGGCGTGATTGCGACGGATATGACTTCAGGAGTCAGCGAAAAGTATGATAAGCTTTTCGCCCAAGGCTTTTTTCCGATTGCCAGGTGGGGGATGCCAGAGGATGTAGCCCAGGCAGTTTCAGCGTTTGCTGGGGGAAAATTTCTGTACAGTACAGGAAGCTCGATTGATGTAGACGGCGGATTTCACATAAAGAGGCTCTAAAGCAAATAGGCCTGGGGAAGATTGGATAATGCCTTTCATCAATAGGAGTGATGCTCGTTGCGAGAGTCAACCATTCTAGTTCTGGGAAAGGAAGTCCGCGTATTCACGCTCAATGCCGTTGTCGTAGGCTCAGGAGCCGCCGGATTTAGCGCGGCGGACAGGCTATTCCGATTCGGTCAGGAAGATATGGCTATTATAACAGAAGATGTCATGAACGGAACATCCAGAAACACCGGTTCCGACAAGCAGACTTACTATAAGCTCACCCTATCTGGAGAAGATTCGGACAGCGTGCGCGAAATGGCGCGGACGCTGTTTAATGGCGGATGCGTGGACGGAGACTTGGCTCTTTGCGAAGCGGCTCTTTCCACGCAGTGCTTCTTCCGCCTTGCAGAGTGCGGGGTGCCTTTTCCTCGCAACCGATACGGAGAATACATCGGATACAAGACCGATCATGATCCGCGCAGGAGGGCGGCAAGCGTCGGACCCTACACATCCAAGCTGATGACGGAGTCGCTTGAGCGGGAAGTCCGCCGAAACGGAATCAGAGTCTTCAATCATATGCAAGCGGTAAAGCTTCTGGCCGAGAACGGCAAAGCCAGAGGCGTGGTCTGCTATGATTCAGAGAAGGGAGAATTTACGGCTTTTTGCTGCAAGAGCATAATTCTATGCACAGGCGGTCCTGCAGGAATGTATCTTGACAGCGCATATCCGCCAGGCCATCATGGTTCTTCGGGAATCGCCTTTGAAGCGGGAGCGCGGGGGCAAAACTTGACAGAATGGCAGTATGGGCTGGCTTCAGTCAATCCCAGGTGGAATGTGTCCGGAACATACATGCAGTCTTTGCCTAAATTCATTTCCACTCGAAGTGATGGAAGTTGCCCTCAGGAGTTTCTGAACGGCTTTTTTGAAGATCCGCATGATCTTTTGTCTAAGGTTTTCCTGAAAGGATACCAATGGCCCTTTGATGTGAGAAAAATAGAAGGCGGCTCATCGATTATAGACATATTGGTATATTTGGAAACGCGAAAGGGGAGAAGGGTATTTTTGGATTTCAGGGAAAATCCTCTGGGGATGGAGCCGGATTACAGCTCTCTAGCAACTGAGGCTCATGAATATCTTTTAAAGGCCGGCGCATGCTTCGGAAAGCCGATAGACAGGCTTGCGCATATGAATGCCCCCGCAGCCGACTTTTATAAAGAAAAAGGAATTGACCTGCAATATCAGCCTTTGGAGATAGCGCTGTGCGCACAGCACAACAATGGAGGCTTGAAAGTTGATCTCTGGTGGCAGACAAGCGTCGAAGGGCTGTTCGCTGCGGGAGAGGCCGTCGGAAGCCATGGCGTTTACAGGCCTGGAGGCGCGGCGCTGAATGCGGGGCAAGTTGGAGCCTTCAGGGCGGCATCCTGCATTTGCGCAAAGAGAAAAGGCTGGCCGGAGCCTTGCGAAAACCTGATTGAGGCAGGCGTGGAGGAGGCGATGGAGCTTGCGGAGGCGGTAGAAAGCGGAGGAGACAACCTTGAACGCCTTTTGCGTGAAGCTACGCAGAGGATGAGCCTGACAGGCGGCCCCATAAGAAGCCTTGAGAGCTTGAGAAATGCGGCAAGCGAGGTCAAGGCCGAGCTGGCTGGGTTCGCGCGGTTTGCGCGAGCTCCTAGAGAGAGGCTTGGAGCCGCGTTTGCGCTTAGGGATGCGCTCGTCAGCCAATATGTATACTTAAGCGCAATGGCGGATTATATTGAATCGGGCGGCGCAAGCCGGGGAGGCGCCCTGTACGTCGATCATTCAGGACGCAAGCCGCATGACGGCCTGCCTGATGAATTCAGGTATAAACTCGGAGGAAGCGGACTGATTCAAGAAGCAGCCTTCATTGACGGAGAATGCTCTTTCTTCTGGAGGCAACCTCGTACGATTCCAGAGGATGATGATTTTTTTGAAAATGTCTGGAAAGGATTCAGGGAGTGCGGAAATGTCTTTTAGAGAGAAAGCTGGCAATCGGATGCATTATAGTTTAAATCCTTATGATTTTGCCGGCGCGTGCCCGACATTGCCGCCTCCCATGCTATTCCATCTTCTAAAGCAATTAAGCAGTGTTCTCCAAACATATTGAATTGCATTTGAAACCGCCTGTTTTTGAGCTTGACTGTATAGCGAGTGCGAAATGTCTATATCGGCATTTCGCGCCTTGAAAGTGGATGCTCAAGCTCCAAAATAAGCAAGCATGGTTGCAATTAAGCATAAATCTTTCTTGCGGCATTATTGTCCTGTATTTGAACATTCTGAATTGCATTTGGATGCAGGTCTTCATGATCCATAGAGAAAAAGGAATGCCTGACTATAAATCAGCCAATTTATTTATTTAAGCCTGGCAATATATATTGATTTATTATAGATGGAGCTAGATTATACAGCGAGTGCGAAATGCCGATTCGGCATTTCGCACCACTCAATGGTTAATCCAAAAAAGGTGCATTTGTTAAAAATCGTTATAAGCTGGACTTTTTGCACTAAAAGTCTCGACAGGCTGCAACGGTTTGCTGAATTGGCCTTTTCGCCAGCTTTGCCGCCTTTTATGAATTTTATGCAACAGCTCCATCATTAGCCTCAAACCCTAATCCTAAGCATCTTCGCAACTTTTTCTCCTTAGCGTCGCTCTTGAAAGCGTTTTCTCACATGGATCCTATAATCAAATTAAAATCGATTTCCAAATCCTGCATTTATTTCGCTATTCTCTTCAACTTCAATATTTCATTTTGTTGAGCATATCCATTGTCCTTATCCTGTATATGCAGTCCCAAATAGCCCTTTGCTCCTAAGCGTTGGATTTTGGAAGGGAAACTGCGTGCCTTGCTCCTTTTCATAATAATTGAATATCAAGCGGTGGAGAAACCGTCATTAAGAGGACGGCTCAAGGCCTCGCATAGCCTCTGATGAATGATGGCCTCGGTTATTAAGGCTTGCATACATAAACTTCAGGAGTGACATCATGCGAAAAACCAAAAGCATTCAATTAAAATAAGCATTTTATCAGCCTTTACCATTATTTGCGGAGTAATGGTCATTTTCGCCTTCCTCTTTACCTCCCTTAGGCGGCTAAGCGATGAGATGTCGCGTGAACTTTGAGATAGGAGAATGACATTCTCAGCTGATAAAAGATACAATAGCATACTCAATGGATTATTTGAACATCATGGTTTCAAACGCTGAATACTTTGCTGATTCTGGATTTTTAAGCCGCGAAGATCTTAAAGGGCGGATTCTTGAAATATTCGACAGATACCCTTCCATCGACGGCAGCTCGATATCATTCGAGCCTAATGCTTTTGATGGAAAAGATTCGCTCTATATAAATACAGAGTACGGCACGTCCATAAACGGATGGGCATCCTACTACTTTCTCATGCAGAACGGAAAGACTGTATTCTCTTCGGGCATGGAGGAGAATGAGGAGGAGTATATCCGCGACTACTACACGTTGCCCGTCAAGAAGAGGGGAATGACGATAACGGAGGAGCCGTACATTTACGAATTCAAGGGTTTTTTATAACACATTCACTATTTCCGCACCTCTCATCGAAGAAGAATATTATCGGAGTCATATGCTCAGATGTATTTTTGGACTCGCTATATGAATTTCTGGAAAAACAGAAGATATATGAGACTGGACATATGACCTTTGTGAATTCGCGCGGAACTGTGCTCTACTGCCCAAAAAGAAAGCATATCGGCAAGTCCTGCGCCGAGGCTGGCCTTGAGATGCCCGCTTTGAAGGAAAAGGAGATTGTTTTCAAAGAAGGAAGCTCTATTGCCAGCAAAGAAAGGCTTCTCACCGCCACAATTCCGATAGCCCTTCCATATGTGGGAGAGGATTATCACCTGTCTCTAAGCGCTCCTATGAAAGAAATAAAAACGGAGGCCTACAATGTCCTGGCTATGAGCGTCGTACTTCTTCTCATTGTGACGGCGGCGCTCATAGCAGTCATTTACTTTAGCATAGCTAAGTCGCTTAAGGGGTTCAGAACTCTCGCGAGAGCATCCCAGAGCATTTCAAAGGGAGACTTTGGAGATGAGCTGTGTCCATTGCCTCAGATGATGAAATCGGCCTCTTGCCCAGAAGCTTCGAGGAAATGGCAGGCACAATGAACGGTCTCGTCTCAGACATACGCCTTCTGGCTGAAAGCCTGCGAAATCAAGCGTGAATTCTCGGGGCAGTTCTTGGATATCAAGAAAGCCATAACAGCCATACTGAAATCTCTGAGCAAACCCTATCTGAAATCAACAGCTCATCAGAGCAGGTCAGCATAGGTGCCAAGCAGGTTTCAGAGTCCTTCATGACGCTTGCAATTGGGGCTGAAGAGCAGGCTATCGCTATTAAGGAAATATCGGTTGCGTTCGGCTCTATTGACGAGAAGACGAGAATTACGGCGCAGAATGCTTCGGAGGCCAGCGATTTGTCATTCAAGTCATCGAAGAACGCGAAGCTTGGAAGCGATGAAAAGTCTGCCATGATGAAGTCAATGGAAGACATAAAGGATTCATCCTCAAATATATCAAAGATTATAAAGCCTATATCCTCTTGCGAGTTCAATAATACGGCATCTGGATAAGAAATTGAGAGCTTAAGCCTATTTGATGGACGCTTTTATAAGGGAGCCATAGGTTTGAAAGGTAAAACTTGAACCTCTTGACTATTTTCTATATATCTTTATAATTAAAGATGTCTTGGAGAATGGATATATATAAAGGACGGATTCGATTTAGCAACAACCTGAAGCTGGAGGATATTTGAAAATAATCTATAGCGAAATGAGTGATTTGCATGCCATTCTATGATTTGCGCTGCCCTGTATGCAATAAGGAATTCAACATTTATGCATCAATGGCGGATAAAGCTGAGAAGCGCATTTCTTGCTCCGAATGCGGGTCGCATGATCTTGAAACTGTGTTCAAGAGTGCGCCAGCCTATATCAAGAGCCGGAAGAACTCTGACTGCCCTAGCCGCCATATCTGCGGTGAAGGATGCCGCCATGCGGGTTGAACTCTAAGATTTTAGAGAGGCTCTAACCTTGAGCAGCTAGTAGTCCACCACCTCTAAGGTGGTGGACTGAATTGCCGCAGTATTGCTTTTTTGTTTTTTCTCTCAGCCTTTGCGCAACGCAGGCGTATTCTATAGTGAGAAACTCTTATGGCAAGCTTTACAAACAAACCGCTAGACACACGGGGCTGGCTCGCGCCGTTGGGAGCATAGAACGAGAACCCGCCTCTTTAGGCGGCGAGAGTATGTCACTTATCAGCTGGACATAATACTGAGATAATCAAGAGCGATCCATTGCGGTCGCTCTTTTTCTATTGATTAAAGTAATTATCCTTGAGGCCTCGCCGCTTCGCGGGGAATAGCCGTAGCCCCGGAAGCGGTTTGAGCCGGAGCCGCTGGCTCCGCCGCGCTGTTGAAAGCGTCGTTTGATCCCGCAAACCTCCTGATTGGGCGTTTTTCGCCAGCAAAGAAGGGGATGAAAACCGTTTTTGCATGCCCCCCTATTCGGATTTATAATAACAAGATTTTGGACGAAGCAATCCTCTTGAAAATACGAATTGAGCGTAACGCAATCGTATTTTTCAAGAATCCCCCTCACTATCATAAGTCCCTTGCCGCGACCGACGCCTTTTGATGAAACTCCGGCTTTTACGCCCTTTTCCTTTCTTTCGGGGCTGACGGCATTCCTAACCGTGCATGAAACCATCTCGTCGTTTCGCGTCAATTTGACTGTGATAACCGGGACGTTTGGGCTAGCAGCCAGAGAAGCAAGCGACCAGCCGCTCAGCGTCAGAGTCATGCACTCCTCAATGGCGTTATCCATCAATATCCCCAAAATCCGCACTAAATCAGCAAGTCCCATATGAGCGCCGAAAGCCTAGAAGCGCGGTAAAACATCCAAGTCAACGGCTATGCAGCGTTCAATGGCTTGAGATATTTTATAGTACAGGAAGGCTTTTAAGTGTTCGCAACCTATGTACGCTAGCTTGCAGAACAAGTCGCTTTTAGCTATTTCCTCATTGACGAACGGGCTGATTTTATCGCGGTAAAAGGCTTGCATATCAGCGTTGCCGCTTTGCGCAACGAAACTCCCAATAGTTTTTAACATCGTGCTTAATGCCCATTATATCTTCCAAATTCTTTTCAAGACTGGACGAATACGCCGCTAGGCTTTGGCTTTCGAGAGCGAATGTCGCAAACATTGCGAAAACTCCCGCATACGCATTTGCAAAGCTATTCGCCAGCCAATAGAAGCATTGCAGCGTAACCGTCAGTAAAAGGATGACGATAGAGTTATAGATAAAGAACCGCTCAATCTTTGGATATGTCCTGCCCATATCGTTTATTTCCCGGAAGTATTTGAAGAATAGGCGCTTTATAGCGTAAACGAGGCAAAATTCACAGCCGCGATAACGAGCGTAGCTAACTCACAAAGAATCATCTTTTCTATGCGTGTATCAAAGGATAGTCCTATGCGCTTAACATATTTGTCAAACAGAAAGCTAAAGGCATAGCTTTCCAGCTCGGCCAGCATAAATGCGAACCAAACGTGAAAAAGTTGTCCGACTTCTCCAACGAGCAAGGGCATCAACGCAGTCTCAGTTGTTTTTCGTTGTTCAGGATCCGAGTGGAAACAGCGCAGGCTTTTAGTCAAATGCGCTCTAAATATATGATTTTGTGGCAATGCCTGCGCTAGATGAGATATTCTGCTTGCTGTCGCAGAGATAATCCTTTTTCCTTCGCGATGGATCTGCGCATTGCGCGGAAGGCTTAGACCCTTTCTGCGAAAAAACTGTCGAAATTCTCAAATAACTTATTCGATTAAATTCTGAACAATGGTCTTTAAGCAATGCCGCAGACTGAGCATGGGAGGCAGCACACGGCCGGGAAAGATCGTGCGCCACAATTCGATGACTTCCGCAGGACTTTACTTCTTTTCTTGCTGGTGTTACATTCTTCTGCAGAATTAAGCTCCGGCTTCCAATTGAATCGACAATCATTTGATCTGCATCTACAAGTGTTTAAAGGCTTTCATCCCCATGCGCCCGTCGAAAAGATTCGCTGCGGGAATTTCCTGCTCGCCCGATTCAAGGTCGAATTTCAGGATTCTCGCGGCCATGCCGTCGGATCCGGCGCGCTTGAGGAGGGTTCTTCCGCCGCCCTCCTTCTGCGCGGCGGCGTCCTGGTTGAAGTTCTTCGGAGCGCGCATAACGTAGGTAAATCCCAGTGTTTCCAATTTATGTATGAGATCGAAGGGCGGATAGCCCCGATCGAAGATGATCAGCTCCCTCGCGGAGCACCTCTTTCCCGAAAGCGAGTCCAGGTGCCTTTCAGCCATGGTTCTCTCATCTGTCGACAAAGGATCTATCTCCGCGTCGACCGCAACTTGGTTGTATATGTCGCAGATAATCGAAGCCTGCGCCGTCGGCGCGTCCTTTTCCGGCCCCTGCATCCGCCTCCCCGGGCGCATCCGCTGCGGGCAGCGCGATTCTGCTCCCGTCGATCGCAGAAACCCTGCAACCGTGCCATGTTTGGAAATATCCGCTGTATGCAAGCTCGACAGTAGCGTCAAACAATCGTTCGAACGCCTCCCACTTTATTTTGGCCCTCGCCTCGCAGAAAGACTGCTGGGTCGCCTCCAAATCGGCGTCTTCGCCGGCGAAAATCCTCCTGATTTTCGCTGAAATGGATGTTCGCACGAGAGACATGATTATGCGCACCGGCCGATCGAACGGCAGCTTTCCTCTATTTC
>JAISZB010000361.1 GCA_031269465.1 Clostridiales bacterium
CTGAAGAGGCATCCATCCCGAACAGGGAGATCCTGGACGTATTTGAGACGTCAATAAGAAGCGCCGGGTGGAGCGAGGCCGTAAACGCCATAGAAGCATCCCAGGATTTGCTCGAAGCCGCCTGGCGCAAAGATGCGGCGAAGGTCGCAAGCGCCGTCGATGCCGCGCACTGCGAGACGTCAGCTTTGACGTATAATGATGAGAACGCGTCGTCATACGTTGTGTCGCTCGCATACTATGCCGCGCGCGAATATTGCACCATTATACGCAAGATGCCCTCAGGCAAAGGTTTTGCCGATCTAGTTCTCATACCCGCGCCTTCGCGCCAAGACAAACCGGCCATCGTCATAGAGCTTAAATGGGGGCGTACTGCTAGAACTGCCATCCAGCAGATAAAAGACAGGAATTACCCTCAGTCATTGAAGGCGTATGCAGGCAATCTGCTGATGGTGGGGATCAATTATGATAAAACTTCAAAGACGCACTCCTGTGTAATTGAGGAACTCCAGCTTGCATAAGCTTAGGCGGGCGCTCCAAATGGGCTGTCAGTCCGACGAAAAAATCATTCGATGCTCGGCTTCCTATTCATTGCCATAGCCTTTGGAGCTGCCGCGCCAATCCTTCACCTCGCGAGAAGCTCCAGATCAGGCGGCGCGCGCCGGATAGAGGCTGGATCCATCCAGCAGGAAGCCATAGAGCGCATATACCGCTTTTCATCAAATGTTCTTTTTTTGGAGCTTGATTATACAGCGAGTGCGAAATGCCGATATCGGCATTTCGCACTCGCTGTATAATCAAGCTCCAAAAAAGGTAATTTTATATGAAAAGCAGTATAACAAGCAGCTCTAAACTTAATAGCACTTGAAGATCCGGAATGCATTCATAAAAACAGACGGACATAGCGCGATGAAGCGCAGAATAATGGGAACTGTTCCGACAACTCTATTCGCATTATTCACCAGTCAAAAGAGCATAAAATTCTTGCAGAAAAGTTCAAAATTGAAGAGAATATATGTTTAAATTTACATAACTTATCAATTAATTTGTAAAATTCTTATATGTTTTAATAAATTATATGGATAAATATAGCAACATTAACGACAAAATTATTCAAAACGACAGTCACTTTGCAAACCGTCGGAATAGCTATGAATAATGTGGGCTACCTCCCTATGACGAGAATCCGGATTCCTGCAGAGTCGATTCATTTGAGAATCTGTTCCCTTTTCTCATGATTTTTGATTTGCCAATAAGTATACCGAATTTCTCTCATGCGGGGATATGGAGGCGGTAGAGCCGGATCCTGCCTCATGTGGCCGCTTGACTATAATAAAAAACGACGAGAAGCCGTACTTCATGGATACGCCGCATTTTGCCTTTGGCTCCCCAGGAAAAGCTCTTCCAATGACTGCGGCCTTGAAGCCAGGTTTGATGAGATTTCGCCTGATCACGTTTTTCAAACGCACCCGGGGAAGAGAATGAAGCGACGCCTTTTTTCCCGTCATTGATTTGCCCCCGCGAAAGGATCCTTCATCTCAGTTTCATTGTCAGCCCTTGCCTGCCTCCAATATCTCCTCATCCTTCATAAGCAAGTACAAATCTTGTGTCTTGTCTCATAAGCTCCAAGGAGTCGTCGACTCCATGATTGTAATATACCGCTTTTCATCAAATGTTCCTTTTTTGGAGCTTGATATACATTGAGTGGTGCGAAATACCGATATCGGCATTTCGCACTCGCTGTATAATCAAGCTCCAAAAAAGGTAATTTTATATAAAAGGCAGTATAAATAGGATCCTAACATTTCTCAGGTCTTTACACTCTAGTGGGCACTGTCCTGCGTCCAAGGACTAAAGTGGTGGTGATTTTGAAAGGTTCTTGCAAACGCAATCTTGCATTTTGCCCAGCTAAGTTTAAAGACCCCATTTCTCCATGTGGTCCAGAAATAGTTCAGACTGCATCTTAGACCGCATTTGGAACACATTCCTCCCATGTAGATGAAGCGCTAGGAATTTGAAGCTCAGTATATGCAGGAAAGTTTCGCTATCAGGGCGAAACTGATCGCATGCTTCGATACGAATCCGCCAGGAACTTTACAGTGTTCCTCTGCGAAAACTCAAGGTTTGATGCGAGATCATCCTTTTTTGTTCATAACAATCCGATACTTTCTGGAATAGTAGCTCACTACCCAGGGGGCGCCAAGGGGGTCAACCTCTATTTTGTGTGCAACACAAGGTTGTGAAGTGAAACTGGAACTTCTCCAATGTTTTTGATGTAAAATTTAATGGTCTTCGATGAGCCATAGAACTGTGAAGCCCCATAATAGCATCCGCTCTTCACAGACAAGGGCTGGTTTGCGGCAAAACAAACGCCGTCCTCAATATATCCGTATTCAATGCCGATTACATCCTGGCCTTCAAAGAACGGAGTAAAGCTAAGGCTCGAAGAATTATCCGCATTGAATGAAGATCCGCTCCCGTCATCCGTAAAAACGCAGTATTGGCCGCTTTCCACCACTGTCAGCGCATATTTGTCAATGTTGGCGTCTTTAGGCGCCAAATCCACCACGATCTCCGCTGATGCCGCTGTTGAAGCCAACGCTACGGTTAAAACCACCACCATAAGCGCTGCGGCGCCTCTCATTTTCATGCCGGATACCCCCATCCCATCTTCTTTGTTTTGGATTCTTCGTCTTGGAAAATTGCGCCTGCAACTTATATTATAGCATACGCAACTGACGGTTTCAATGCAAAATCCAGGAAAAGGAAGCGCGGCCGGAAAATGCAACGACTCCAAATACACCAAGAAAGAAATCCGGCAACGGCCAGCAAGGCGCCGCCAATAAAAACCATTCCCCCAACCTGCATTGCAACGCTCCGGGAAAAGCCTCCAACCCCAAATGGAAACCTTTAATTAAACGCAAGCGCAAAGGCAAAAAGCTCCGCAACCTCTTCCCGCCAAAACAGAAGCCGCAGAGCTGAAAAGCTTTGCAACAAATGATTTACTGCAATCGGGCAATCCTTGCGATCCCTCCCAGCCCGGCCCGAATCGGCGCCATTTCCGGAGCCTGGCGGGCCGGATCGCGCGATTCAAGCCGGAGATTTCCCGATCGGCGCTTTCGCGGCATAGATTTAGAGGTCCTAAAGAAGATTTTTTTAATACATTCAGCTCTTTTTTCATTATTTGCCTGTCTAAGTTTATATTTAACTGGTCAGAAACGCCAGCGAATTAAGCGTCAAGTCAATCCGAAGCCCGCTGGAAAATTGAATGAGCCATGTGTAAACAAGATTTGGAGCGCCGTCGTCTGGAATTTGCCGCACAGCGACTTCTCCGAATTGCGGCAAAAACATGTTCTTCATCCACGCGCCATCTATGTATGGCGCGTTTTCTCGGGTGACATAGACAATGTCAAAATCCTGCCATTTATCGGGAGCCGTATTCGGGTTCGCCCGCGAGCCTTCCATCAGCACGGCGCGGATATTGTCCTCCCTGTTGGCAAGAGAGAGTATAGCCTCAAAAACTTGGGGTTCAGTCATGGAAAAATCTCCAGCATATCTATTTTTAACACAGGCAAAACGGATGCCCAGCCGGGTCAAGCAGCGTGACAAAATGGTTCCGCCATATTGGTCGGCGGGCTACTGCCGAAATGAAATCGAAGCTTGAGCGGTTCGCCGGCGACAGCCTCCGCGCCGACAGATTCCTAGAACTGGCGCGGCTCGGGACCGACGAGAAACTCCCGGTACACCAGCCTGACGCAACGGTCGATGATCGTCTTTTCCACGGGTTCAAGCCCCTCCTTGCCGCCAATGATAAGCTCGCACAAAAAGAGAATAAAGTCTCTTTTCAGGGTGAGGGTGTCGTCTCCGGCGCATATTGCCAAAGTGTTTTGTGTCTTTTGAACAAAAAATAGGGACAAGGCTTGAATTGCCCTGTCCTGTGGTGTTTGCGTATCTACTTTGGCTAATCTTGGTGTTGCATTAATTTTAACGATTTGAGACTAAATTGCTTTTGTTATATTTTACTTAAAACCTACTTCCAGACGAAACGTCTTTACATCTTCCAAGAGCAATGGTTTATCATATATAAAAATGTAGTCACTATGTCCATTACCTTGAATATAAGACATCTCTCCGCCTAATTCTACGCCATTAGTGGAAATCCTGAATGCACGCGACAATTCCGCCCGCCTCTCAGGAGTATCCTCGTGCGTTCTTTCACCATATATGATATTTCTATTGTCTGTTATCAACTTCCAGTAATCGCCATATTCATTTACATCAGAGTATATTACTACAGTTAAACTTTTATCACAATAAACCAATTTGCCTACAGATTTATATTCACCGGACGCTTCAGTCAGCTTAAACTCAACTCCATCGTTTGTAGTAATATTTGCAAATTCAAGAGTGAAACCGTTATTTAATGTAGTTTCGGTACCATCGTTAAATACCCACTCCCATGAAGGTTTCAGATAATCCTTGCTAATTGTTAATGCTCTTGCATTGTTGTCCCATATAACATCATAGCCAAAGTCCCTCATAGCTTCGGCACCGATGAAGGTTCTGCCACCAATGTTATAACTGATTATTTTCTCACCGTTCAGCGTGGTTTTAATATCCGTGTAATAATATTTGCCTGCAACAGTCCCTGTTTTACCAGCTTTCATATCCAATAAAGAACCGTTTTTAGCTGCGGATGAAATATCTTCCTTTCCCGCCAAGATCTCAAGCCAACGCTCCTTGCTATGCCATTTTACCGTAAATCCATAATGCGACATTGATTCTGCGTCAATAAGCGTCACACCGCCAATATTTATCGAATTAACTGGTGTATTCCATAGATATGTAACAATATCCGTATAATAATAATTCCCATCCACTGTGCCAGGATTAGCGGCGTAAACAGGCGAATAAACATTTAAAGCTAAGATTAAAGTTAATATAAAAGTCGATATATACTTCATATTTATCTCCTCTCAATACCGTATAAATTCATTTTATTACGTCTCAGCATACCACAGGGTATGAATTCTGCTTAATAACTTGCCCCACAGTCGCCATTTTCAGAGGATGCCGCACTTTCGTCGGCTTCGCCTCCCTCGCCAAGGCGAACGGAGCCTGGCTGGAGCGGTGCGGCGCCCGTTGCGAGGCCTGCAAAGACGCCTGCAGGAGAACGCTTTCAAGAATCGACTCAGACGGGCTGCTGGAGGAACTGGGCGGCTTTTTCGCGGAGAGGGCCGGAGCCATTCTCGCCGCCTGCGGATTCTCCACTGGGGAGAAGAGGGTTTTATCTTGCGACGGAAAGCAAAGCGCCCCGTCGGAGCGGCCGGAGCCAAAAAAGCTGATATAATGAGTGCATTCGACTCAAAAACTTGAGCTGCGCCCGCGCAGATCCTGATCGACGAAAAAACGAGCAAGACTGCGGCGGCACCCCGCCCACAAAAAAAGGGGTCGCCCTCAAAATCGAGGTAATTAGCTTGAAGATCGCTGAGGCGCACGTCACAATAAGATGCGAGTGTTTTCAGAACATACTGAAGAAAAGTAAGATTTTCAAGCAAATCAGGGAAGCTCGGATTTGGAAGCCGCAAAAATCACAAGCAGAGGACATATCGCAATTTCCAATGACATACGCAAAAAACTAGTCGTCAAAGAGGGCGGCAAGGTTATCTTCATTGAGGACGGCAACAGGATTGTTGTGGCGAACGCGGCAAAAATCGCGTTTGCCAATATGCGGGCCGCCTTTGCGGGCGAGGCGGATCGCCTTGGCATAAAGGGCGAAGGGGATGTTGCGGCCATAGCGGACGAAGTGCGGGAAGAGCGCTATGCGGATCATAATTGACGCCAATGTTTTGATCTCTGCGTTTTTCTTGCCGCCGTCGTTCCTTTTGCGGATTATTGAAAGCATAGCGGAGCATCACGCCATCGTCTTGCCGGCTTATGCTCTGGATGAGTTGAATCGGGCGGCAAAGCGAAAATTCCCGGAGAAATACGGCCTGTGGAACCGTTCCTGCGAGAGCTGCCGTTTGAGCTTGTCCATACTCAGGAAAAATCTACAAATCAGAATACCTTGATGTTCGTGACATAAAAGACATGTCAGACAATTCGCGGACATACAAAATTCGCGACGATTATATTAGGTGTCTTTCCCGATTTTAACCTAAAAGTACTTAATAATCGAGAAAAAATTTGTCTGACTTTACGTTAGTCATGCAGTTCTTTTCTGAGGCGATTTCCACACTTTCGGTTACGGCCTTAGGAGCCGGCTCCGGCGTCTGGGACGCAATCAATCTTTTGGAAGGGTACGGCAACGACAATCCGGGCACCAAAGGCAGTATTCAGAAAGAAGCAACTGATTTCATAGGCGTGTGCGTTGTTGTGTCAAGGGTATCAGCGTTTTCGGCCGGATTCTCGGAAAGGCAAAACACGCCGATATTGTTGTAGATGACTTCGATTTTCTGCTCCCGTTTCTTGAGCTTGCTTTACGGCTCGTGGACTATTATCCTGTACACAAACTCATGGATGATTGTTTGGGTGAGTTTTTCAATCTCCGCCGTATAGCGTCGCACAAGTTCAAGAAAACGGTCAGCGTTGGCTTTTTTTTGTTCGGCTTCCGCGATTTCCTGTTCTGCGGCGGCAAGCCGTTCCTTTAATGTCGCCTATTCGTCCTCGTACTTCGCGGACAGTTTTTCAAAGCGTTCTTCTGTGATTTTCCCCGCCGCCCCGTCTGCCCGTTCCGTCCGGCTCCGCTCCATGATGCGGCGGGTAAACTCCTTTTCGTCCCGCGCCGCGCAGCTTAACAGTTCCTGCAGTTCGTCAAGCACAAGCTGTTCAAGCTGCATCTCCCTGATGTAGTGGCAGGTACAAAGCCGCTCCGTTTGGTACTGCACATCTTTACGGTACGCCGCGCAACTGTACGCCCCCTCATATCTTGCCTGTGTCCGCGCCTTGTTCCATATCTCCTGTGTGGAGTAATACAGCTTGCCTCCGCAATCGGAACAGTAGGCCACGCCGGAGAACAGGCCGGGGTTGCCGAAGCGCGGGGAACGCCGTTTGTGTTCCCTCATGCGCCGTACAATCTCCCATGTTTCGGCGTCGATTATCGGCGGGTGCGTCCCCTCGAACACATGCCTGTTTTATTCGGGATTTATCCTCGAATGACTGTCCTTGTAGGATTTGGAATAGGTCT
The DNA here is from genome assembly GCA_031269465.1 of Clostridiales bacterium. Classification (GTDB taxonomy): domain Bacteria; phylum Bacillota; class Clostridia; order Lachnospirales; family WQUN01; genus JAISWZ01. The sequence continues at coordinate 7,184 of JAISZB010000361.1, forward strand.
TGAAATTGATTGTAATTCCAAGATACTCCGGCACGTCAAGGATTTTGTGTACCGTTGTCGTGTTCCAGTTGTACGGGTTTTTCATGGGGCGCGGCTTCTTCATAATGCCTGCTGCGTGTTTGTACGCGCTCGGATTAAGAAGATGTTCGCTGTTGAGCAACCGGGCGATTTGCACGGGGACGCCGCCAAGTCCGGCGCGGGTCTACGGTCAAGCGATGTGCTACCCGCCGATCTCGTCACCTACGGCAAGGAAGCCGCCGCGCTCCTGAATGATCTCCAGAGCCGCAACGAGCGCATGTTCCTCGTCACCATCACCGTGCTGAACACCGCGAAAACCAAGCAGAAGTTGGTAAACGACGTTTTCGCGGCGGCGGGCGTGTGCCAAAAATACAACTGCGCCCTCAAACGGCTGGACTGGCAGCAAGAGCAGGCGCTCATGTCCTCGCTCCCGCTGGGTCTGACCCAGATCGAAATTCAACGCGGTCTGACCACGTCCTCAACGGCGATCTTCGTGCCGTTCACGACCTGTGAGCTTTTCCAGAACGGCGAGGCGCTTTACTACGGGCGCAACGCTTTGTCAGGCAATCTGCTGATGGCCAACCGCAAGCGATTAAAGAACCCCAATGGGCTATTCTTAGGTACGCCGGGCAGCGGCAAATCGTTCAGCGCCAAGCGCGAGATCGTCAACGTGTTCCTGATGACGGAGGACGACATCTTTATCGCGGATCCGGAATCGGAGTATTTCCCGCTGGTGGAGTGGCTTCACGGTCAGGTGGTGCGGCTGTCGCCCACCTCGGCGCAGTACCATCCGATGGACATCAACCCCGACTACTCTGACGACGAAGACCCGCTGACGTTGAAGTCCGACTTCATCCTCAGTCTCTGCGAGCTCATCGTGGGCGGCAAGGAGGGCCTCGCGCCGGTGGAGCGCTCCATCATCGACCGCTACGTCCGGCTGGTCTACCGGGACTACCTCGCTAACCCCGCGCCGGATCGGATGCCGGTGCTGGAGGATTTGTACAATCTCCTGCGGAAACAGTCCGAGCCGGAGGCGCAGTACATCGCCACCGCTTTGGAGATATACGTCACCGGCTCGCTCAATGTCTTTAACCACAAGACGAATGCGGATATAACGAACCGGGTCGTTTGTTTCTACATCAAGGAGCTCGGAAAGGGTCTAAAGAAGATCTCCATGATCCATATTGCAGGATGTGGTCTGGAACCGCGTCACGCAGAACCGCTCGGCCAAGCGCGTCACCTGGTTCTATATCGATGAATTCCACCTTTTGTTAAACGAGGAGCAGACGGCTAGCTACTGCGTGGAGATTTGGAAACGCTTCCGCAAGTGGGGCGGCATTCCCAGCGATTTGACGCAGAATGTCAAGGATTTGCTGGCCTCCCGCGAGATTGAGAACGTCATGGAAAACAGCGATTTCGTGTACATGCTCAACCAAGCGGCGGGCGACCGGGCGATCTTAGCCCGGCAGCTTGGCATCAGCCCACATCAGCTGTCCTATGTCACCCACTCGAACGCCGGGGAAGTGGTATTGTATAAAGGGGTGTCAAAGAACACTACCCGAATACACTGCGGCAGTAAGCGTTTGCGGCACAAACGACGGACTGGAACGGACGCAACAACACGGCTAACAACCGAGAAAGGAGACCTCTATGGAACTCGAATATGTTCAAGTCGGGGATCATCTGCTCCCCGCGCTTAAACTATCAGACCCGCCGGACGCGCCACCAATCGGGCGGTACGGAAAAATGCGGCGAGCTTTCCTCAAAGAACACCATCCCGTTGAGTATAGCAGACTTTTGTTGTCGGAACAACTGTTTCCTCACCTCCGCACAGTAGACGAAATCGCGAACGAGCGGAGAAAAAGCGGCGTTGACGAGAGCATAATCGTCAAAGAGATAATCTGCGAACTGTGAATATTTTGTAAACAACAACGTTTGCAGCCTATCAAACCCCCTCTGAAAATGGATAAGTAGTGAGGGGTATTTTCGGCGTGAGGTGTACCTTGACAAATACCGTCCTCGCGGCGGTCATAATTCCGTTCAATCCCGGAATCGGTGGACCAAATGACCTCGATTGCTAAGAAGTAAAGTAGAGGGACTTTTGTGAGCGCGAATATTTCTTTTCGTTAAAATCTCCGCTCGCCGCCTCCCCCTTAAACGGCTTGAAAAATCAAGCTAATGAGGGAACCAACGCCGTCCCTCGGTGTACCTTGACAACTGAATACCGTTCCCGGATTGATACCGAAAGCGCGGACTTGCCTACATCGCCGCAGGCGGTGCGCGATAAGCGTTTTCGGAAATACGCCCACAACATCGAACAGGACGCGGGGTAGGAACGTACCGGGATTGAAACGGAAAACGTGAAAACAATCGTGAAAATCGGTGTCAATGTTCGCGCCTGCGGAGCAACATTGTTGAATCACAAAAAAGTTTTTAGAAAATGTTCTGCAAAACGCCCTGAAAATGTCCTATATATGGGGACAAATATTCACCTGCGGAAAGGAGGCTAAAAAAGGCAAATAGGCATCAGATACCCAGATACCCACGCCCGCTACGCTTGGTATATTTGGGTACCTGACCTGCGGAAAGGAGTGGTTTCCGGAACAATCAACATCAGGATCATCGCAAGTATAACACAGCGAAACACAAAAACAACTAAAATTTCAATTTCAAAGGAGCCAATCGAATGAACGCTACTACCGCCCGAAAGGGCGCGGCTGTGACCGCCGAACGCGAGTTCGAGCGCGAGCCGTTTAAGATGGTGCGTCGGGTTGGTTCCACCACGTTTAAGATTAACGGGTTCACCAGTCCGAACGCAACGGAATCTGCGGAACAAAAGCTGTTCCGCGTAATCGAGAGCGAGGTGCGGAAAAATGCCTAACTCTCAAATTCTAAGTGCCGCAACGCAGAACTGCCCGAAAGGAACAGAAATGCAAACGAAAACCACAATCCTCTATTGCCGTCTCAGCGTTGAAGACAGCGCGGATAAAGAATCAAATAGCATCACAAATCAGCGTAAACTTTTGACCGAATACGCCGAGCGCAACGGTTATACGCCCTACGCCTGTATCGCGGATGACGGTCGAAGTGGTACGAACTACGACCGTCCCGGTTGGCAGGAACTTATGGCGAAAGTCGATGCTGACGAGGTAGGCACGATAATCCTCAAAAGCCTTGACCGAATGGGGCGGAACTATCTCGAATCTGGAGTCCTGCGCGAGTTGTTCGCGGAAAAGGGTATCCGCCTAATCGCCGTGAATGACGGTATCGACACTTTCGACCACGAAGATGATTTCGTTCCCTTTCGGGAAATTATGGCAGAATACTATGCCCGCGATACCACACGCAAAATAAAATCCGTCGTCCACGCGAAAGGGCGCGACGGCAAGCCGCTGACTTCCACTATTCCCTACGGGTTCATCAAAGACCCGAACGACAAAGACAAGTGGCAGGTGGACAGCGCGGCTGCCGCCGTCGTGCGTAGGATATTCCAAATGACGATTGACGGAATGGGACCGTATGCAATCGCGAAAAAGCTGTATGACGAAAAGGTCGAGCGTCCGTCATATTACCTCACGAAACGCGGACTCGGCAGTCACCAGTCCAACTGCAATTTTGACACGCCCTACACTTGGAGCGGCGAGACTGTCGGAAACATAATCAGCAAGGCGGAGTACGCCGGGCATACCGTGAATTTCCGAACGACGAAGCCGTCTTTCAAGTCAAAGAAGTTCGTAAAGAACGACCCGTCCGAGTGACTGATATTTGAGAACACGCACCCGGCCATCGTCACTCAGGAGACGTTCGACCTCGCGCAGTCGATACGCAAAACCACGCGCCGCGTGAACGAGTCCGGCGAAGCGAACCCGCTGACGGGTTTACTGTACTGCTACGACTGTAAATCGCGAATGTACAATCACCGCAACGTCAGCGACCCCGGAACACGAATCGCCCGTAACGGACGAGAATACAAACGAGCGAAGGGTGACTACTACCGCTGCTCTGACTTCGCCAACAGCAAAGTAAAATTCGCTCCGACCTGCACCGAGCATAGCATCACGACAAAAGCTGTTCGCGAAATTCTGCTTGAAGTTATACGCGCGACTTGCTCTTACGCCGCCGACCACGAGCAGGAGTTTATCGCTCGGCTTCGCGAATCGTCGGCGGTCAAGGCTAATGAAACCGCGAAGCTCCACAAAAAGGCAATCGCAAAAAATGAGCGGCGGCTTGCGGAACTCGACAAGATTTTCTATTCGCTTTACGAGGACAAAGCTCTCGGTAAAATTGACGAAGCGATGTTCTCGCAGATGTCCGGAAAATACAAAACCGAGCGCGACGAATTGGCGGTAAAAAATGACGCGCTTCAAATTGAACTCGACGCTTACAACAACGACGGTACCCGCGCAGATAAGTTTATCGAACTCGTCCGCAAGTATACGAGTTTCGAGGAACTCACCACGCAGATGATTTTTGAATTTATCGAGCGCGTCGAGGTTCACGAGGGCGAGTGGTCGGAGCTTGACGCGGACGCCGGAACTCGCGGTTCTCGCTCGCAAGAGGTGGACGTGTATTTGAAGTATATCGGCAGATTCGATTTGCCGGACACACGCTCGCCGGAGGAAATCGAAGCGGAACAAAAACACGAGCGGCTGAAAGCGAAACGCCGCGAGTATAATCGTCGCTACAATCGTAAGCGGTACGCAACGGCAGCCACGACAACCTAACCCAAGTCTACCCAGCTCTGAATAAAACGAATTTTGGATATATTTTCATATATTCATTAATATATATTATTTAAGATATATAAAATAATTTTAACATAATACAAAAATTAGTTTGAATTTCAGAATATAT
>JAISZB010000364.1 GCA_031269465.1 Clostridiales bacterium
TCCTAATGTGCATTTTGAAAAATCACAAAATATCTAACAATGTAAACGTGACTTTTGAAATCAGACTTTAAATTAATTGTGAAAAGTGTATAACAATCCAAGTAGCAAAGTCTGTATTATAGTTGCAATTCAGTTCAATATACTTGAAAAGCATAGACTATTGAAAATATTTCTGCCAGATCGAAAAATGCACATTAGGAGAACTGAAATTAAATAGCTTTGAAAGTGATATTGTCTCAATTGAGAAACGTCGAAGGCTTTTGTTTGAGATGGCCAAGATTAATTGGAAGCAGATTGTTTATAAAACGGATCGGAGAAAAAAGCATGGCAATAACGGTTTCGTTAGATGTGGCGGATAAACTTGAGGAGACAATGGAACACTGGGAGCAGTATCTTAACATTGCCACGGGCGAATTCGCCTCCCTTTCAGACTGCGCTTATATTGAGGTGGACAAGGCATTGGCTGAGGAGATAGATAACTCCGACTATTACATCAGGCTGCCTAATCAGTACGATATCAATGAATACAGCATTATGGAGGATTTTGCTGAGACTGTCGATGATGCGCAAAAACGCAGGAAGCTGTCAAGAGCGTTAAACGGCATGAAACCATATATGCATTTTAAAGTCGAATTGAAGTACATAGGACTTGATGATGCGTATTATGCATTTAGATATTTAGAGTTCATTAAAATCGCCAAAGAATGGTGTGAGGAAAATGGTGTGGAATATATAGTAAGGGAGCATCCTCATGGACAAAACTGAAAACAAGGCTCCAAGTAAACAGGAAACCAGTGTGCATTTGAAATGCTGATGCGGTTGTTCTATGTTTAGCGTTGATAAGACTGTGTGGGACGATGGGGGGTGAACCGCACCCCGGAAAATGGACGCGGCGAAAACAGAATCCAAGAATGCAGAATTCTCGAATGTGGATGCGGAAAAGATGTAAATAAAGAGAGCCTCCGTTCTTTTTAAAGCGCTTTCCGAGACGGCTAGGATGAAGTATATCCGAACTCATAATCGGGACTTGCCAATGCAATTCTCTATATCTGCACCTAAGTAAATTACTGCAAGCAAAACTGAAGTATCGATCGGAAATTTGGAGAGAAAGCGCAAAATAGAATAGTTGCTCATGATTCAGATGCACGGAGGAGGATAGCCAATTGCTCAAAAAGATTCCATATTGCATAACCAATTTCAAAGAGTTGATTACTGAAGGAAACGCATATGTAGACAAGACCAATTTCATTGAGATTCTAGAGAATGCGACTAAATGCAATGCATTCTTCAGGCCAAGGAAATTTGGAAAGAGCTTGCTGATATCCACCCTATATTATTACTATGACTATAAATACGCCACTGAATTCGATGATTTGTTTGGCTGCACCTACATAGGCGCTCATCCAACGCCTCTCAGGAATAAGTACGCTGTTATAAGATTTAATTTTTCAGGCATAAATTCATCAGACCCAAAAAAAGTTTATGAGGAATTTACAACAAATATAATGCTTGCAATTGCAACATTTTTTGTGGAAAATAAAATCACGCTTAACAAGCCAATCGAAAGATTATCGCCTGCTCATGTACTACGACAGTTCTTTAATGAAATAATGGCTTTCGAGCATCAGCTGTATATATTAATAGATGAATACGATCATTTTTCCAACAACATGCTGGGCTTGCACACTGACGCTTTCAATGACATGGTTTCAACAGAGGGGTTTGTTCGCTGCTTTTTCGAAGAGGTTAAAAAAGGCAGGGATGAAGGTTTGGTGCAACAGATATTCTTGTCAGGTGTTTGCCCAATAACGCTTGACTCTCTTACCAGCGGATTCAACATCTCTTATGATCTAACACAGATGCCATATTTCCATGATGTTGCTGGATTCACAAGAAATGATGTCGAATGGCTCATAGATTCCACTTTATCGCTTAAGGGCATAAAAAATGAAGATATCCTTGAGCAAATGGCTGCTCTGTACAATGGGTATGATTTTTGCGGCAATGCAATCAATAAAATCTTCAACAGCGATTTGGTTCTTTACTATCTGAAATCTCTGTCCTCTATAGGAAAACCTCCTGAAATCCTCATGGACAAGAACGTCATCAGCGATTATTTTAAGCTGCAGGCTCTTGTTTCGCTAGATTTGGGAGAAATGAACAATTCATCTTTCACTCAGGTCGAGGCTTCGAAATCTCTCCGCACAGACGCCATCTTGTCAATAATGCGGGGTGAACCACAACATGCAAGGTTAACGCAGGCATTTGAGCTGGCGAAATTCACACACAATGATTTTCTTTCGCTACTTTTCTATATGGGTTATTTGACAATAGAATCAAGGATAGGCGCCAATGTGAATCTAGTCCTTCCCAATGAAGTCATAAAAGGAATATTTTATGATTACTTTACTAATGTGTATTTATATCCAACAACAGGCATAGATAATAGGGCATGCGTGGAGGCGATGGAGGAAATAGCAACAAAAGGACGTAATGGATTGTTTATAAAGTATATATCAGACTTCTTAGGCTTGACATCGGATCGCATTTACTTGAATTTCTCTGAAAAGCATTTTCAATTTCTCGGGTATATGATTGCGAGCGGGTATACCGGATTTAAAGCAACTATGGAAAAGGATGTAGGCTATGGGCATGTTGATTTGGCGCTTCTGCCTAATGAAACTCCCGTTAAGTACTATGCGTTTGAAGAGCTTAAATACATCAAGGCTGGAGACTTGAATCCCAAAAGCTTGGAAGGTCAATCACTTGAGGATCACAGGATGGGTCTGATTATAGCAAAATGGGATGAGGGCCTCACGGAGTTGAAGAAATACTCTCAAAACCCTGAATTTGCATCTCTTCAATCTGAAGGTAGATTGAAGAAATGGATAACTATTTTCAGCACTCATCGCTGCCTGGTAAATCAAGAGATTGATGTGGAAGACAACAGCATTCAAATGCAACTATGTGATTTCACATGGTGGTTTCCTCCTAAAATATCTAGCACATCTATAAAAACAACAAAAAGGTTAGCCAAAATTTCAAGAAAAGCTTCTGCGGAAGAAAGAAAAAAGAGTTCTATCGCTCCAAAAACGCCATCATCCAACTAGTGCTGTAAGTCTCAAATACGGTCTATAAAATATACCTTAAGCATGTTTCCCGTAAAATTCCGCTTAAACGGCTTCTTCATATTGTTATTGCAGAAGTCCGCGAAGGCGCCGATTTTGCCCTCGAGATCCCCGGCCGAGTCGAAGCTCGCCCTCCTGTCCGGCAACTGGCGGCCGAGTATGCCGGACCAGCATTCTATTCGGTTCAGCCGCGGGCAATGCCTGGGCGTATATTTGAAGACGGCCCTGTGGGAGGCGTCGCCTAAAAACTCCGTTCTCGACGCCATTCTCTTCAAGATTTCGCATTTTTCTGCGGCATCCTCAACATGGACGGATGCATCCCCGAGCTCTGCGGCGCGGCGTTGCCAAAATGGAGACTCATTAAGCCGAATTCTGTCCCTATGTCGAAATATATAAAATATACATAAAGGAAAACTTAGTTTCTTAGTTGACTATAATGTATTTTTTATAATGTCATGACTTCATAATTGTGTTCATTCGAGTAGCCTGAAGATTGCAAGGAATATCCGAAACGCCCAAAAATAGATTCATTTATTATGGAATATGCTTTTCCTTCAGAAGTGCCGTCGGAATAGCTACTTTTTTCCGACGGCCGACAATCTCCCAATGTCCGGATTCCCCGCGCTCTCCGCTTCAGGCTGCCCTTCGACACCCGCCACCAAAGCCCTCTTGCTTTGGTGGGGCTTTCTTGCTTTTGGGCTTGCGACGAACCTTCAGCGCCAAATCTATATTTTTTATCGGCATAAGACCAAGATCTATGCACTTGCAGGGCGTCTTGGCGAAAAGAGCCGGCGTCCCCTCCAGCTTCGCGCGCCCCGCCACCGCATCAGGCGGCCATCCCTCCTTCAACTTTTCCCCGATGTATTCGATTAAGTCCGGTAATTCACTTATTTTCGATGAATTTCGACTGCTTTTGCTGTCTTTTCATGCGTCGCCCCGCCTGTCTCCGCGAAATATTCGAACCTCTCAGCAGGATTGCCGTTTAACCTCCTCGTCGGCCTGCGGCGCCCTTGTCCCCGCCGATCTTCGCGGCGATGGTCGGCACGCCGGGCTCCTCCCCCGAAAGCGGCTACACTTGCATTGATCCATAGGGATCCGCTCCTTCATTTTTGTTGCAAACTAAATGATGCAGTATAAATGGATTTCTACTGCCTGTATCTGTTGCATTTCATTTTACAATGAACCTGTCTTTCTCACTCCACCCTATGCGCGAATATTACTTGAATTGCAGGATATAATATGTTATAATGCGTATGCAAATAGCTATGGAGTCGTTTGGCATGGCGGAAACTGATATGATTATGTCTAAAGATTCTAAACAAGCTAGGCATGGACATGATCTCTTCGAAGCTTTGCAAAAGCTTGTCTCTTAATTTTGGAGTTGATATTCTTTTCTTGTAAAATCTTGTTGCGCGTCACGGGGCGTTGGAGGCGATCGCATTCAACTCTTGAAGCTGGGTCGCGCCTGCTCCTTGGAGCCTTATTTCCTTTAAGATTTCCACCATGTCTTCTGAAAGAGAAAACTGTATGTTTGCAAACTCCATACAAGTGCGGTTCAACCGAGTCCAATTGCCCGATTTGCAGTAGCTTGAAATCCGATTGCCGCGAAATAGACCTTTAATGGTGGTTCCACCTTTTTCCGGATTATGATCAAGACGTCGCCTTTCACTATCCGAATGCACCATGTTCTGCCTCAATTGCAACAGCCATGTCGGTCGAAAATCAGGCACGGCATCGCCGGATATGCGCCCCGCATCGCCAAGCTTCAGCGGAGCTGTCACAGGTCTAATCGTTGATCGCAGCCTGTCGCTTTACAGTCCGGACGGCAACTATTTTAAAGACATGATTGCCGTATCGAATATGAGCGTACAATCAGGCGACAGCGGGGGATGCTTGGTTAAGATTAGCGCCAATGGAGAAGAGGCTATCAGTATTTTTTCATTTGGCGGATACAACGGAAGCACTTATATCACTATATTTACAAAAATCTCTAACATTTAGCTGCATTATACTAAAAAAGTAGATGCAGTTGATTTTACGCTTCAATGTTGCAGCCTCTGGGCGGGCGAAATCATCTTTCAAGTCCTCAGGTAAGCGCTATACTTTCTTTACTTCAGAAGGCGTTCGGAGGATCTCCGGCTTGCATCTCCTTTTGCCGGGCCTAACTCCGGAAATGGAGCCGTTGGGATCCGGGCTGGGGGCGTTGAGCAGAATGCCTCCTGTAGCCTCTAGAATGCTTCCAGACGCGTTGGTTCCGAGCATTCGGCTTTGTTGGCTAGGATTAAAGCCGTTCAGATTTTGGGCGAATAACTGATGTAAACTAAATTGGGGGAGGATGGGCCGGAAGTGTCTGCACACTGAGCAGAGCTTTCCAGCCAATCCTCTCTCAATATTTCTTGCATTCAAGCTTTGGGAGGCTTCTCATAGGCTGGAACGCCTTAAGAAGATAATGAACTGGCAAAGTCAAAGGCTTGGCAGAGTTGCCCTCCGTTTTGCCTAACTTATTCTTCATGGCTCCCTTTATGCAGGCGTTTTCGATCTCGTTGCGCACAGCCATGTAGCTCAGAGACAATTCACAAAAAAAACATTCGTTTCAATCCATTTTAGGATGAAATTACAGTTTTTTCTTAAAGCCTCTTCCAAATTTGAGATTATGTGAATTAAAAAAACTTACAGCATTATTTTTGCATTTTATGAGCATAGGCGGGTCTATATGGCTAAATATCTGGCTGGCGACAGGGAAATAAAAAACAGCAGCGAGCAGATTAGAATAATTCTCGCATATTTCCATGAATTATTTGAAAGGATTAGCGTGTTTACAAAAACTCAATGAATTATTTTTCTTTTGCCTGTTCGATACAATCTTTGTTCTAATTACCCTAAATACAACAAGTACAATTTAACGCCCTTAACATAAGCTCGGCAGATGCCAAAACGATCTCGATTTAGAGGTTCTAAAGAAGATTTTTTTAAAGCATTCAGCTCTTTTTTCATTATTTGGGTGAGTTTATATTTAAACAATGTGAATTGCATTTGGCCTGCCAAATATTCGACATTCTTCCTGAATGCCTGCCATAAAGCAGAGAATGCAGATCAGATCAGGGAAGTTTGCTTCTAGAGCCAAATCAAGCGATTCTTCAGCCGAAAGCCAGAGAGATGCGCCTGTTTTGGAACTTGATTATCCCTAGAGGAGCTTCACAGTCAAGCTCCAAATAGTAAAACATATGCAAATCAGTATATGCAAAATATCTGTGAGTGCTATAATCTGATCGAAGGGGTGCTTTTCATATGATACGCCTTGCTACATTGGCAGACTCAAAGCCTCTAAACGAAATCTATTCATATTATGTCTGCAATACGCCCTTCACATTTGAGTGCGTTCCTCCGACATCCGATGAGTTTTCGGTGAGGATCTGCGAGGCTCTGGAGTACTTCCCCTTTTACGTATATGAGGATGGCGGGGAGATTCTTGGGTATGCCTATGCGCATAAATACCATGAGCGCGAAGCATATAGATGGATTTGCGAAACGAGCATATACATCAGGGCGAACCTGCAGAGGAAAGGCGTTGGCGCGGCTTTGTACGAAAAGGTTCTTAAATCCGTCAAAGACCAGGGCTTCTCCAAGGCGCTGGCTATCCTCGGCTGCCCTAATGAACCCAGCGAGGCTTTTCACTTGAAAATGGGATTTACGCTCATGGCCGTTTTTCCGCGCATGGGGTTCAAACTGGATGGCTGGCATGATGTAGCTTATTATGTGATGGAATTGAATCAAGCAAAGGATAAGATGTCTGAGCCGGTTCCATATTGGATGATAGCTGATGAGGAGGACTAAAAAGAATCGATCAGTGACATACTCCCGCCGCCTGAAGAGGCGGGGGCTTCTCACGCCATGCGCCTATCGGCGCAGGCATTCCACGAGCCAGCCCCGTGTGTCCCGTGGCTGTTTAATTTTAGGATGCTGCAGCATGCGCAAAGTTTCGTTTTTGATGTTTATGGCCGCATTTATGCCTCTGTCCAAGATATTGCCGCAGCTGCAGGCACGCGTCCGCTCCGGCAAAGGCGGCCCGCCCTTTTTCGCGCCGCTTGGGGAGCGCGTTCTGCCCGATGGGAGCCATCCGCCGATTTTTATCAGCCGCTTCCCTTGCTCGTCCAGCTTGCACTCTAAAAACCGGGCGGACGCCCAAATACCGTTTTATTCAGAGCTGGCCCCCGAGGCGAATATTATTATTTACTCCTAATGTGCATTTTTCGATCTGGCAGAAATATTTTCAATAGTCAATGCTTTTTAAATATAATGAACTAAATTGCAACTATAATGCAGACTTTGCTACTTGAATTGATGTACATATTTCACAATTAATTTTAAGTCTGATTCAAAATTAAATTTATTTTGTTAGATATTTTGAGATTTTTCAAAATGCAAATTAGGAGTTATTTACACATTTGTCGTGTATGAATTTCGACCGCGATGTTTGCGCTTGAAATTAGGAAATCCAACCTCCGGCCCCTGAAAAAAGCTTTTGTACGGGTCGTCGAGATTCAACTGCGCGTTGGCGGGCGCAAGGCCATCCACTTCTTTGAGATCTGGATATTGCTCTTTATGCATTGCCGGAGTGGCGCGCAGCATTTCTTTTGTCTCTTCATAGCGCTTGATTCTACCTTCACGCATAAGGCTGCAAGCCTTGCGGGCGCATCCAAAAGTCCTGGCAAGCAAAGCCGCCTGCTCTTTATCAGGATAGGAGCGGAACTGATAGGCTTTAAACATCATCTCCCGCCTTGGCTTTCGATGCATTTTTCGGTCAACTCTTTTCACATTTCGATTTATTATAGCCTGGTGAAATTATTTTTGTTAGCCAATTATGATTCTACAAAAAGCAGCGCATTCGCGCAATAAAAACCAAGCGCCATCCGAAGCAATAAGAAGGCCTTTTAAAGGTTCTATGAGGCATCTGGTTTTTTACAGCTCGCTCTTTCGAAAAATCATGAGACCAACCACAGTGGCTAAAAGCGTGATAACAAGAGAATTGATTATAATGCTCATGGTAAAGTCCTTTGGAACAGATGCTGAAGATAAAACGATTGACATGCCATAAACCGAATGGCGAATAATCCAACCTATGAATTTTGAGCTGTTTTCTGAAAAATTACTTACGTACCCAATCACAGAAGCAAACGCTTCACTAAATATTATATAGCAAATGCAAATAACCGTTGATGCTATATTGTTTTTAGCCGCAAACGATAGCAGACAGATAGAAGCGCCTAACGCGCCGTAAACAAAAGCTCCGCCAACAACGGTTGCGAAATAGCCGTTTTCCATTATCGCCCTCACTTGGCCTGAGAAAGCCAGAGTTACAATCTCAAAAATCAAAAATAGTGAAATTGATGCCGCAGATGAAATAACAGTCTTTGACAGATAAATACCCATACGGCTATTGTTTGTAATCCACTTGTTCTGCCAAGTTCCCCACTGATATTCCTGGCCGATAAAAACGGAGATCAGAATAGCAGCCAAGATTCCCAAGCCCTTATGATATTCCGCGCCTAATCGTATAATATCTCCTGCGCTTGCAAAGGCGGTCAGATTTCCGAAAACTGAAATTCCCAAGCGCACGTCCTGGCGAATGAGCATCGTAAGCATCAATGCGATTACGCCGGTAAACGTTACGATAGCATAAAGCAGCTTGCTTTTCCCAAAGCGATAGATGTCGCTCTTCAGCAGATTTGCCATCGTTTACTGCCTCCCTTTTGTGTGTTGCATATACAGTTCTTCTAAGGTGGTTCCATTTTGAGAAAAATTCCGCAAAGACATTTCCTTCACAATTACACCATTATGAAGAATGCCGAGGCAGGTGGCCAATTGCGCCAATTCACTCAAAATATGACTGGAAATCATAATTGTCATTCCGATGGCTTGATTCAGATGAAGCAGCAGTTCTCTCAACTCTGCAATGCCTTCGGGGTCAAGTCCGTTGGCAGGTTCATCCAATATTAATATATCGGGGCTTTTCAGCAATGCCATGCCTAACTTTAATCTTTGCATCATGCCAAGCGAAAAAGTTTTAACCGGTTTTTTGCCGCAGTTCTCTAAGCCGACGGTGATAAGCGCCTGTGCAGTTAGGGTATCGCTCCGCAGTCCCAACAGATAGGATTGTTCTCTCATATTCTCGGCAGCGGATAAATTAAGGAACAAGGCGGGCGTGTTGATTACAGCAGAGACCTTGCTTGGACGGCTATCAATCCTGCCAACTGAAACCATTCCGTCATACTCTTGGATAAGCCCGGTTAAAACACGAAGCAGGGTAGTCTTTCCCGCACCGTTCCTGCCAACCAATCCGTATATTTCGCCCTGCTTCACATGAACGGATACGTCACGCAAAACCGTATTTCCACCATATCTCTTTCGGATATGCTCAGCAGATAAACTGTAGCAGTTCATATCGCTCTCCTCCCTTTTCGGTAAGATTTACACAATCCTAACATCCATGAAGACAAACAACACAAGCGCGACAGCGGCAACAACCGCAACTGTAATTAAGACTCCTTTAAGCAAAGACTTAGTCATTCCTTTTCTCCATCTTTTTGACAGCTTATTTACTATCTCTGCATCTTTTAAATTCCGCTGCGCATTGTCAACTGAAAATGTGTCTGCTATTGCCTGCAATTCAATTTTACAGCCATCGCAACCAAGAAGGTGTTCCTCTACCATCGACTTGCTCTCATCGCTGCATACTCCATCGTGATACAACGGCAGCAAATCCTTTATGACTTCACAAGATATATTCATTGCATCTCCTCCCGCAATCTTATTTTTGCCCTGTAAAATACCAGTCTCGCCCAACTATCGGTTTTTTCAAACAATGCGCCGATTTGAGAAAACGGCAGTTCTCCAAATACCCTCAAAGTAAAGACCTCCTTATATGGTTCGGCCAGACTGTGAAGCAGAACGTGCAATCGTGAAGTCGTTTCTTTATCAAGAAAATCTATTTCCAAGTTTGACGCTGTATCTGGGTAATCCTCGCATGTCACAGCAGTCCTCCTCTTTTGCCTTTGATAGAGGGAGAAGTAAGTGTTCTTAGCAATTTGGCAGAGCCACACGTATAATTTACAGTTTCCATTAAATTGCTCTATTTTTCTCAGAGCCTTGAAAAAAGTTTCCTGAGTCACTTCTTCCGCAATGTCCTTGTTCCGACATAAGGTTAAAGCGTATTTATATACATCAGAAAAGTATTCCGTATATATCTCTCCGAAGTCTGTCACTTTCTCACCTCCTACTCATAAGACTTGACTTTAGTAAAAACGTTTCAAAGCATTTATTTTCTTTTCGTCCTATATCGCCTTGCATATGCTGAACTAATTTGCATAGCGGATAGCAGCGCCTGAATGCGCCGAGATTTTTGCCATATTGTATATACCCAGAAGCTGTGATAAAATCATGTCAGCGAACTGATAATTGATGCGGAAAACGGACGCTTTCACATCCAATCGAAGATTTTATGCGACCCGCTCATACACTTTGGCAAAGTGTGAGCGGATCCTGCCGGGAGTTTGCGCCGTGTCGCGGCGTTTACGGCGGCACAGGCCGCCGCTGCATGACGATGGAATCGCTCTGTTGCAGCTCCTAAATCTGTCGCGAAACCCAAAGCCCCCGCATACAATCTTTCGATTGCATACAGCGGTTTCTTCCGCGGAATGCCTGCGGGGGAAGAATATTACGCGATGGGCTCGATGCGAGAAGTGATAAAACTTAAGAAGTCGGACATTCTCGCGGAATTATCCTATGAATTGATTCCCTCTGTTGAGGAAGTGGAGATGTTTATCCGAAACCCAAAAGACCAAGTTATGCTTAACGCGCCGCGAGGATTAAGCCGTTCGTTTGCAAGAGCGTACGAACCGTTTATGGTGCGCGAATTTGATGAATTTACTGAAGATGCCCCGGGCAACCGCCTGATAAAGCGCGCAATTACTCATTTGCTAAGGCAAGGCGGATTTGCGGCTGTCCGCAATCATAATTTGAAGTTCTTGCGGTGGAGCCTTGCCAGAGCTGCCGATGTCCGCTGCCGCAAAATACCGGCTCAGCGTGTCGGCGGCAATGAAATCAGCGTGAAAACACTCGACCTTTCGCAGCTATTCAACAGAATGCAGGAACAGCTTGAAGATTTGGCGGAAGCCCTGAAAGGCTTAGATAAGGCGGTAGCGCTATGACCCGCAAAGGCATCATCGACTGCTGCTTGACATTCCCCGCCGCTTGCGAGGACTACCCGTTTTACGATATCACAGACCCCACCGCATGGACGGTTATGCGGCACAGGACAAACAAGAAATCTTTCGTCCTGATATACCAATTTGCAGTCAAATGTACCTGTTTTGGAGCTTGACTGTCCATTGAATGGTGCGATTGATATCGGAATTTTGCACTCGCTGTATAATCAAGCTCCAAAATCGGAACTATCAATGCAAACAGTATATGAGCGAAACGGCAAGTTGCGCGCCAATCTCAAATGCAAACCGTTTGAAGCAGACTTCTTGCGTCAGGCTTTCGAGGGCGTTATGCCGGCATACCACATGGATAAGGAACATTGGAACACGGCAGTCATCGACTCTGACGCGCCGGTCAAGGAAATAAAGCGGCAAATAGCGGTAAGCTATGATTTGATTAAGCCGAAAGAGAGGAAACTCATGGGAAGCGAACGTGTGTGCAAAATGAAAGTTGCAGCTGTCTATCCGTTGCTTGTCCAAAAAGTGGAACGAAAAGGACGATCCAAAGAAGAAGTAGATACCGTTACTTGCTGGTTGACAGGATACGATGAGTGGGGCTTGCAATCTCAAATTGAAAAAGGCGTTGATTACGAGACATTCTTTTCAGAAGCCCCACAGATTAACCCTAACGCCTCTAAAATTACAGGGGTGGTCTGCGGCATTCGCGTTGAGGACATCGACGACCCTCTGATACAGAAAGTCCGCTGGCTTGACAAACTTGTGGATGAGTTGGCTAAGGGCAAACCGATGGAAAAGATACTGAGGAGTTAGCGCCATGCCATTTACAATCGTCCATCAGGACATTACTAAGATGAAAGTTGACGCAATCGTCAACGCCGCGAATACCGACCTCGCTATGGGCGGTGGAGTTTGCGGGGCGATATTTATGGCGGCGGGAGCGACGCAGCTTCAAGCCGCATGTGATAAACTCGCGCCGATTCAGACGGGAGAGGCGGTCATCACACCTGGTTTCAGGCTTCCCGCGAAGTTCGTCGTTCATGCGGCGGGTCCCGTCTACCGCGACGGAAAGCACGGTGAAGAGGAGCAGCTACGCTCTTGTTATCAGAATAGCTTAAAATGCGCCGCTGAGAACAAGTGCGGTAGTATCGCTTTTCCGTTGATTTCGAGCGGTATTTATGGCTACCCTAAAGACGAGGCGCTTCGTGTGGCAACTGCCGCGATTGGGGAATTCCTCATCGAACGCGATATTGACGTTTATCTTGCCTTGTTCAACAAAGCGGCATTTACGGTCAGCGAGTAGCTGCAGGGCGAAGTTGCAAGCTATGCTGATTTGAACAGGAAAACTGATATTTTGGGGTCGAACATACAATGCGAAATGCCGATAGCGGCGTTTCGAACATTGAAAATTGATAATCCAAACCCAAAATCGATACATTCGCTTCAAATCAGTATATACTGATGAGCATTGCATCGTAGAACATCTAGCGATGTGGAAGCTCTCGACGAACTGCCTCGACCGCAAGCTATTCTCTAAAACCAGGACTGGAAAAGGCTGAGAGCCGAGAAAAAACCTCCGTTGCCCTCGCCATGGCTCATGAAGCGGCATTACCCTGCCTAGCATGAAGAAAGCTAACGACTGGTAGAGAAAGCAGGGATATAAAGGAAAATCACTGTGTCACTGTTTTTTTGCTGCATTGACAACTCAAATTTAGACAAAGCCTGAAGCCACTTTAATAGAATGGTTTCAGGCTTTTTTGGGCCAAAAATCGAAATGCTCATTTCACCTCTCTATCAACGCTTTCAGCGGCCATGCTTCGCATATTAAACTGCCTGAAAATAGGCTCAATTAACTTCAAATCGAAATGAAGAATGATTAAGGCGGAATTATAGACGAATGTTTCCGATAATTCGCTCGCTCTACGCTTAAATCGCAGTGTAAGCAGTTGCAAAAATACGCTGAAGGCGTATAATTGGAGTGACATAAATTTAGTTGGAATTTTTTGCGGGCTTTTTGAGAATAATTTAATATGAGATTTATAAACTTCCTTAGCCTGTTTCCTGGCAAATGAGCATAGAAAAGCGCGTAAAAAAAGAGGTGTATAAAGTGTCTAGCGGCGCATTGTCATTTGAAGACGCAGAACGAGTCCGAAATGAGGCCAGGGCCCGATTAGAGCGCAAAAAGCTTGAATCATGCGGCATGCCTCATAGAGAGGGCGAAACGGAAATTTTGGAAAGAGCCCTGTGCGAATTGGCAATGATAGGCAGAACCAATATAACATGTCCGCGTTGCGGCCATAAGCTTACATTGATACTGCATGGATCAACCGGTGAAATAAAATGCAGCAACCCTAATCTTTGCATAAAGTATGCATACCACGGCCTTTAGCATATCTATGTGCAATAAGAGGCCTGTCGCCATTTCTTAGAAGTGAATGCCGTCATAGGAGGAAAGCATGAAAGAAATAAATCCAGAGCACTTGAACGCCATTATTAGCCTGGCGAACCGCAGCCCTTATTTTGACCTTTTGTCAATGAAACTACGTGAAATGGAAATAGGGTATGCCAGAGTTGAAATCGACGTGATCAAAAAGCATCTAAATCCGTTTGGCTGGCTTCATGGGGGCGTCTATTCATCCATTATCGACGCAGCCTCCTACTGGTCGCTGTACTGCGAAATGGAGGAGGATGCGGGTGCGGTTTCCATTGATTTGAATGTTGATTTCACGCTTACTGTAAACCAAGGAAAAATAACAGCCGAAGGCAAGCCGATTAAAATCGGCAGAAGCATCCTAATTGCGGAAGCGTCGGTAAAAGATGAAAGAGGCAAGCTTCTTGCTCATGGAAGATCAAAGTTGTTGATGACGCCAGGATTGCAGACTATAAGCCAAGCGGCCAGAGGCATTGCCATACCCCCAAAATTCCTTTAGAAAGCACTGCTAAAGCCGGGCGCATCAGGAATAGTCCTGATGCGCCCGGCTTTTAGATCAGGAAATGATAAGCCTTCATCAGATCAGCGGAGAATGGTTGCGCATATGCTGATTTGCATATGAAATCTCCTTTTTTGAGCTTGATTATGCAAATAAGCATAATTAATGGATGTTAAAGCTCAAGCGCTTTTGATTGCAAATCAATATAAAAAGTCGTGAAACCTAATTGTTGAAGGTGTTTTTAGCAGCCTCAATCTTGTCCATATACTGAATTTGAGTGTTATTGTGAACTGATGAGACTATCTGGATGAAGCTTTCTCTCTTTGGAGTTTCAAAGCCGAATGGACTTTTCGGGAACATGCTTCTGATTAACTGCATCGCATCTTTTGCGCCTGATTGATCAATCTCTTCGCCTCTGCTGGAGAGCATGGCGAACAGTGCTCCAAGCCTCCAGGTGAGCGCTTTTGCGCAGACGGAGTTTAGCAAGGTGCCTACGAAAGGGATCTGCCCCAGCATTTTGTCAGATGCAAAGTCTATTAAGAGTTCTTCTGAAAGGCTCCCAAGAAGCGGGCCTACAGATTCGACGTCCAGTGGAGGCCGGCTGTAAATGCTTCTTATGTTGTTAAATAGCGGTGCATAGTGTGTTCCTATAGCGGCAGCGTCAGATATGGACATGAAGGGAAACCTAAAATCGCCGCTTATTCCCTGAATCCATGAGTTTGAAGAGGCTTTGCCGCTTATTTCAATATAGGCGCTGAGCGCAAGGCTTTCGCTGTAGGTCATTTGAAAATACCTCCTGATTTTTCGCGCGCCGCCTGAAGTTCCAGCGTCAGGATTGAAGGGGCGTATGCTTATTTATACTGATATTTGCACCCAAAAGTTCCAATTTTGAGGCCGTATTGGATAATCCGAACCAAAATCGGTACATATAGTTGCAAATCAGCATCTAGTAGTGCCAAAGACGTTAAAAATGGAATAATAGCAGTCATGAATTTACAGCATCTCTCTGACAATAAAGAGCAGCATTCATGAATGCCTAAAATAGATCAATTTTGAGCTGCATAAACCTTAGGTAGACGCTTGCGCTAATTATACAGCTAATTGCCAAAGGCTGCAATAGCCAGAGAGATAATTGCGTCCTCTCAAATATGCTGATTCACATTTGTAATTTCCTATTTTGGAGTTAAACTGCAGGATGAAAGTGGACTGTTAAGCTCCAAAATAAGTGCATTGACTGCAAATAGGAATATGCTCATATTCTGAAGACTCTAGTAAAGGAATTTTTTCTTGAGATCATTTTTCAAATTAGCTATTGATTGTTACATTTTTGTTACATTGAAATTGGGCATTGACAAAGTAAAAATTCATTGCTATAGTATTAATATAATAGTTCTAAATTTAGAGGAAGTATAAATTGAGTTTGATATGAATCTATTTTCACTGGCTTGCCAAGTTCATTCCTCGTTTGGCTCATGAGGAGTTTCATGCCGCTCATTCGCCTTAAGCTCAGTGCATAGAATTTGATCATTTGTTTTCTAAGATTCAGGCTATCGATTAGCAAATTCTGTTGCTGGTTAGCGCCTATTTTGAAGCTTGCTTTCTTTAGTCAAGGCTAAGCTCAATAGGGAGCTTCGGCATAGCATGAAGCGTATAGGCACAATGCTTCTTCTTACGCCAGCTATTCTTGCTTAAAAAGGGTTGGCGTATAACAGTGGGTTAGCCATTGCTAATTTTATTAAAATCAATCTAGGAGGTTGTATTCATGTCTTTAATCAACAAAGAAATCGGAGAATTTACTGTTCAGTCCTACAAAAAGGGCGGATTCGCAGCCGTAAGCAAAGCTGACATCCTCGGCCACTGGTCGGTGTTCGTCTTTTATCCAGCAGATTTTACGTTTGTCTGCCCTACGGAGCTTGAGGATCTCGCCAACCTTTACGGGAAGTTTCAAGGAATCGGCTGCGAAGTATACTCTGTCTCCTGCGATACCCACTTCGTACATAAGGCTTGGCACGATGCTTCCAAGACTATAAAGAAGATAGAATATCCCATGCTTGCGGATCCTACCGGGAAGCTGGCTCGCGACTTCGACGTTTTGATCGAGGATGAGGGGATTGCGGAACGCGGCAGCTTCGTCGTAAATCCGGAGGGGCGCATAGTGGCCTATGAAGTCAATGCAGGAAATGTTGGAAGAAACGCGGATGAACTCTTTAGGAAGGTGCAGGCTTCCCAGTTTGTCGCTGAACACGGAGACCAGGTATGCCCGGCCAAGTGGCAGCCTGGAGCGCAGACGCTTAAGCCAAGCTTGGATCTTGTCGGGTTGATCTGATGGAAAGTGAACTTTACGATGTCATTGTTATAGGCGGGGGTCCGGCAGGACTCACCGCCGCCATTTATCTTGCCAGGGCGCGGTATAGGGTGCTTGTGGTTGAAAAGGAGCGCTTCGGCGGCCAGATTACAATTACATCTGAAGTGGTCAACTACCCTGGCATAGCATGCGGAAGCGGCGAGGAAATAACATCCGTAATGCGCATGCAAGCTCAGAGCTTCGGGGCTGAATTCCTTCTTGCCGAAGCGCAGGCTGTCTTGCTGGACGGGCCGATTAAGACGGTTAAGACCGTACGCGGGGATTTGCAGTCATTTGGAGTTCTCATTGCCACCGGCGCCCAGCCTCGCAGCGTCGGCTTCAAAGGCGAGCTTGAATTCAAGGGGCGCGGGGTAGCGTACTGCGCCACTTGCGACGGAGAGTTTTTCACCGGGCTTGATGTGTTTGTAGTAGGCGGAGGCTTTGCCGCGGCGGAGGAATCAGTTTTCCTTGCCAAATACGCGAGGCAGGTAACCGTGCTTGTTCGCGAGAAGGACTTTACATGCGCCAAAGCTACAGCGGACATAGCGAAATCCCATCCTAAGATTCGCGTGGAATACAACTCAGTGCTGGATGGCGTTAAAGGTGATTCAGTCTTAAGGAGCGCGACAATCAGAAATTTGGAAACCGGCCTGGCGCGCGAATACCGCCCTCCGGAAGGGGAAACCTTCGGCGTGTTCGTCTTTGCGGGATATTCGCCGGCTACGGCTCTTTTTAAAGGAGCGGTTGAGCTGGATGAACATGGCTGCGTCATAACGGATCAAAACCGCAAGACCAATATCGAGGGCGTCTACGCCGCAGGTGATGTATGCGTTAAGAACTTGCGCCAGATGGTAACTGCGACGGCAGACGGCGCTCTGGCGGCTACGGAGCTTGAGAGGCGCGCCGCGCGCATGCACGGTGAGACCGGACGCGTTCCAAAGCAGTCTGTAACGCGCATACCCAAGCAGGAGGAAACGATAGAAGCGCATCAAGGCTACGCTGAATCCGAAGGATTTTTCACTGCGGAAGTCAAGGCGCAATTGCTGCCGCTATTCGCAAAGATGGAGCGTCCCCTGGCGCTTCGGCTGTTCTTGGATGACAGGCCGGTTTCTGAGGAACTCAAGCTCTTTATGGAGGAGCTGGCAGAAATGACTGATAAACTCTCGCTCTCCTGCGAATTCAATCCGGAGGTTCAAGAGAAGCCTTCCGTGCGGATTGCCAGCTCTGACGGAATAGACACGGGCCTCGCTTTCCACGGAGTGCCGGGAGGGCACGAATTCAATTCTTTCGCGATTGGCTTGTACAACGCGGCAGGCCCCGGGCAAGCGTTGGACGAGGCGGCGCACGCGAGGATACAAGCTTTAAGCCGGCCGATATCCATGAAAATAGTCGTCTCCCTATCTTGCACCATGTGCCCGGAGCTGGTTATGGCGGCTCAAAGGATTGCCGCGGAAAACCCCAATATCTCCGCCGATGTCTATGATATCAACCATTTCTCCGAATTCAGGGAAAAGCACGGAATTATGAGCGTGCCTTGCCTTGTGCTCGACGATGGCACAGTTTCTTTCGGCAAAAAGAATATTCCGCAACTTCTAGACTTATTAGAATCCAGATAGAATTCCAGGAGAAATCAGCCTTTTTATAAGTTATTCTATACCGCTTTTCATCAAATGTTCCTTTTTTTGTTGACTGTCCATTGAGTGGTGCGATTGATATCGGCATTTTTCACTCGCTGTATAATCAACAAAAAAAGGCAATTTTATATGAAAAGCAGTATATATAAACGCCTGCTTTCAGGAAAGCCTAAAGTAAACCAGCATGGCTGAGAACCTGCGCTATAACGATTTTCATGTCCTTTTTTGTTGAATATCCATTGAGCTGTACGAAATGCCGATATCAATCGCACACGCTGTATAATCAATAAAAAAAGGCATTTCTATATGAAAATCTGTTTACAAGAGCATAATGCCATTTAAAAAGGTTCCCGCTTCAAAGAGAAGCGGGAACCTTTTTTGACGCATTCAAATCCATTTAAAGGAAAGAATTAACCTCTGGCTCTTGCCAGCGCAGCCATTTTTATCTCGACGAACCTGTCCAGCCCCATATTTTTAAGCTGTTGCAGATACGCATCCCAATCCTCGTCTATTCCGCCTTCGGTCACCCACTTGATTCTGCTCTGGGAGACATAGCTGTCGAGATCCGCTCCTAATGTCGCCAGCTCCTCGCTTTCCTCTTCGGTGAATATTACAAGCGGATATTGATCTACTATGTACGGGTCGGCAAGTTTGCTCATTTCAAGTTTGGCGCCGTCGCCAGACGTCATGTCCAGCTTTATGAGATCAGAGAAGCCAGGCGCTATGAACTTCGGGCCGAAGTCGCGCAGGCTCTGATCCCAGTACCACGCGTCGGCGCTGGTGCCTTCCGGGGGATTGTTCAAGGTGTATGTGCCGTCGCTGTTTTTCGTAATGACGGTTCCGATGGCGCCCCAGAAATTCTGAATGCTTGCTTCGCTGTCATAGAATTCATCAAGCCATCTTGCGGCCAGTTCTGGGTTTGTGCAGTCTCTTGTTATTTCCGCCTCATTGCGGGCTATTGTGTACACGCCGTTCCAGTCGCCTTCCGCGTATTGCTTGCCGTCCGGCCCCTTGATGGGCGCGATTCCTACGAATTCTTTATTCCACTGGCCGGTGACTGCGTCAACGCTCCACTGAAAGTTGAGGCCTACGATGTTGATGTCGGCGTTCTGCCATTTGTTATTTACCATCGCCCAATCCTGAGTGAAGCCTTCCTCATCAAGAACTCCAGCTTCCCACAGTTCATGAATCCACTTTATCGCGGACTTGTAGCTCTCGGATGTCGGGTAGTACACAAATTCGCCATTGATCCAAGACATGCGGGATGTGTTTATGTCAGTAACTCCGAAAGGGTTCATCAAGTCAACCGGAATGTCTCCGTTGAAAGAGAATGGGATTTCATCGTTTGGATCTCCGTTTCCGTTTGCATCCTGCTCTTTAAATGCTACAAGAACAGCTTTGAGCTCGTCTATTGTAGTCGGCGCCTGAAGCCCCAAGTTGTCAAGCCAAGTCTTGTTGATTATAGGCTGGTTGCGGGTCATCGGACGGCAGGGCAGATTCTTGGCGAATGAGCGGATGGTTCCGTCCGGGAATGTGGTGAGATCGCGGAAAGCCGGGATGGCGTCAATGGCGGCTTGATACTTTGGCATGTACTGGGAAATCAGATCGTCCAGCGGCAGGAAAAGATCCATGTTTGCAATGATGTCGCCATCCTTAATCGTTTCGTTTCCAAGGAAGATGTCAGGAAGCCCGGTTCCGCTTCCGATGAGAAGCGCCTTTTGCTCTGCCCAGTCGGAGTCTGAGCGCGCATCCCATTCAATGGAGACGCCGACTCTGGCCTCCAAGTCTATGAGCCATTGGTTTTGCTTGAATGAATCGCCCATATCTCCCCAACGCATTGTGAGCACCTTAAGTGTTTGCGCTTCAGGCTCGGCTGGAGAATCGACCGCCCCGGAAGGTTCTGTTTTGACAGTTCCGGCGCTCTCAGACGCAATTGCGGACTCTGCAGTTGCGATAGGATCCGCAGGCGGGTTGCTTCCGCAGGAGGACATGAATCCGGCTGCCAGGATGGCTGCTGTAAGAAGCGCCATCGCTCTTTTTTTGCTGCTTTTCATTTCTTTCAGCTCCTTCGATATTAATCGCCTGATGAAAGCTGCCTTTCCTTCTTGAAATGCTGATTTGCATATGAAATCTCCCATTGGCTGCAAATCTGCATATACTTATACTGATTTTCATAGAAAGCTGCCTTTTTGGAGCTTGTTTATACAGCTAGTGCAAAATGCCGATATCAATCGCACCATTCAATGGACAGTCAAGCTCCAAAAAAGGAACATTTGACGAAAATCGGTATATTTAAATCCAACGCGCTTTTTTTCATATGCAACTCAGTTAGCGCAGGAGTCTAACGGCTCCAGGCTTGAAACATTGAAGATGAAAAAACGGATGCCGGTTAAAAAAGCTTGCGGCGAGAAAAAGCCAAGCTTCTTCACCCTGAACAGAGCCGTTTTCATGGCGCCGATTCGAAGCGTCTGCGGCAGGCCGCAAATCGGAGGCTCATCCCTTCACCGCTCCAATCATCACCCCCTGGTTGAAGTGCTTTTGAACAAAGGGATAGAAGCACATAATGGGCGCAGTGGACGCAATGATGGCGGCATAGCGAATCAAATTTGCCTGGCGAAGAGCAACTTGCGCGGCTTCGCCAGTACCCATGGCCGATGTCATCTGGTTAGTGATGAGGATGTTTCTAAGTATAATCTGCATGGGCATCTTGGCTTTGTCCTGCAAGTATATCAGCGCGTTGAAGTATGAATTCCATATTCCAACTGCGGTCCAGAGCGCTAAGACGGAGATTATCGCCTTGGAAAGCGGCAGGACTATGGAAAAGAAAAACCTCAGATTGCCGCAGCCGTCAATTTGAGCCGCGTCAAGCAAGTCAGCGGGTATGCTGGTTGAAAAGAATGTCCTTGCTACGATGACATTGTATATTGACACCGAAAACGGGACGATCATCACCAGCCAAGTATCGAAGAGCCCGAGATCCTTTACCACAAGATAAGTAGGGATGAGGCCTCCTGAGAAAAACATGACGAACAGGTAGTAAAAATTTAGAGGCATGCGAAAGGGCAGATCCTTGCGGCTTAGGGCGTAGGCCGCGGGGATGTTTACCGCAAGGGCCCAAGCTGTGCCTGCGGCGGCGTAGAATATCGTGTTTCTGTATCCCAGCCAGATTGCGCTGTACTGCAAGAGCGCCTTGTAGCCGTCCGTTGTGAACCCGTGCGGGAACAGCCATACCTTTCCGTTAGAAACCGCCGAAGGCTCGCTCACTGACGCTATGATGATGAAGTACAGCGGGTAGATTATAATGATGATGGATATAGCCGCCAGCAGGTATACTATTGCGGCAAATGCAGAGTCTGATCTTGAAATCCGCACCCCGGACTTTTTCATAAGCGCTCCTCCTTCACCATAGGCTGTTGTTACTGAGCCGCTTGGATACCTGGTTTACGGCTATAAGAAGCGAGAGATTGCATAGGGTGTTGAAGAAATTAACAGCTGCGGAGTAGCTGTACTGCGTCTGAGTGATTCCCGTCTTGTAGACGTAGGTTGAAATTACTTCACTCGCTGACAGATTTGCCTGATTCTGCATCAGGAAAACCTTTTCAAACGCTACGTTCATTATGTTTCCTGCGCTAAGTATGAGAAGAATCATGGCAGTTGACATGAGAAGCGGCAGATCGATGTAGCGTATCTTCTGCCATCTGCTGGCGCCGTCAACCGTAGCGGCTTCGTAGAGCGTGGGGTCTATGGAGGACAAGGCCGCAAAGTAGATGATGCTGTTCCACCCTGTATGCTGCCAAATGTCAGACCAGACATAGACGCTTGAAAAAGCGCTTTTCATGCCCATCAAGTTCGGCGCCTTGGCATTGAAGATCCCGTATAGCTGCCCTATCAATCCATTTCCGGGAGAAAGCCAAAGAATAATGAGGCCGACCATGACAACTGTGGAGATGAAGTGCGGCAGATAGCTTACCGTCTGGTAGAACAGCTGGAACTTCTTCGCCCGCATCTGGTTTATCGCCAGGGCGACGGCTATTGGAAACGGAAATCCGGCCAATAGGCTGTAGAAGCTGAGCGCCAGGGTGTTTTTAAGCGTCAGAGAAAATTGGTATGTATTGAAGAACTTGAGGAAGTGCTTTATCAGCGGTTGCGCCCAGGGGCTTTGGGCAATCCCCAATGCCGGTTTGAAGTCTTTAAAGGCTATAACCACGCCGTACATGGGTCGGTAGGCGAAAATAAGCACCAGGATGAAAGACGGCAGCAACAGCAGGTACAAACCGGTACTGGCGCGAAGTCTATGGAAAAACCTGGCGGTTCGCGCGTTGCTTGAGGCCTTGCTCATAAGTCGGTATGCCTCCTTGCAGAAAAGTCTTATCGAAGAGGTGAACGTTAACCCATACAAAGTATAATACGAAACCAACCTAATGTCAATATCATTTGTGAAATATTTTTATTTAAGTATTCTTCATGAGATATATTTAGTGATTTTGTTCTTGCAATTAACGCTGAAACATAGTATAGTATATTGTAAGAATAATCGATAATTAAGCCATTGGAGGTTTATCGATATCCCTTATATGCTGGGATTCTAATTTAACCGAACAGGAGGCGGATAGCGATATTGGTAACTTTAAAGGATATAGCGGAGGAAGCAGGAGTAAGCGTCATGACGGTGTCCCGCGTAATAAACAATGTTTCATCCAAGGTCTCAGATGAGACGCGCGCGCGGATACTAGATATCATCTCGGCGCGAGGGTACGTGCCGAATTCCTTTGCCAGAAGCCTGTCGTCACGCTCATCGCGCCTCATTGCAGTTGTAGTCGCCGCAGGGGAGAACGTATTCCGTTCACCGTACAACTCAAATATGATTGGCTACATAACCCACTTTGTCCAAGAACGAGGCTACTCAGTAATGCTGTATACGGGAGTCAGCGACTTTAAGGACATAACACGGCAGCTGCGCTCTTGGAATGTAGATGGCGCCATATTTTTAGGCATCTTTGACTCCGACTTGAACAGAATACGCCAGGACAACAAAATCCCTCTGGTTTTCACCGACTCTTACAGTACGGCAAGACAGCTCACGAATGTGGGAATTGCTGATTATCACGGAGGCGAGATTGGAGCGAGGCATCTTATCGAGAAAGGCCACAGGGATTTGATTTTCGTAGGAAGCTCCATTGAAAGCCCTGTTCTCAGGGAGAGGATGAGGGGCTTTGCCGATGTTTGCGCAAAGGCCGGCGCAACTCTCGCGCCAGAGAGGACGCTTCCTGACGATCCGACAAAAGAGCAGATAATTAAAGCCTTGTCGTGGGGAAACAAACCTGCGACCGCAGTGTTTTCCACATCTGATTTCGTAGCGCTAAACATCATAAGCATTCTTAGCGATCAAGGCCTTAGAGTGCCTCAAGACATTTCAGTCATGGGGTTTGACAATATAGAAATGGGCGCAATCAGCATACCCAAGCTTACAACTATCACCCAGGACATAAGGAAGAAAGCGCAGTATTCAGTCAACCTGCTTTTTGAGCATATAAGCAATCCTGATACTCCAGCGCAAAACGTCATTTTGGATGTTCATCTGGTGGAGAGGGATTCCGTGGCAGCCGCAAACAGCATTTGACGCCCAGGCGCAATCGGCAGTACGGCTTGCATATGAACCTCTATGACGCTGCGCTTCACCGCCAAGAGCGAAAATATTAAGTCAATTGTGTGTTCTAGGCATGGACAAATGTCTTTAAAATGTATTTTCGTACTTAAGTTTTCGTTTCGGCTTGGCCGCGCGGCGCCTCCATGGATAATAAAGCTCTAAAATAGTTGCACTGGACTGCAAGTCGTCGGCAAACCCTATTACTTTTCAAACATTCAAATATTGGAAACCCGCATGCGCATTTACTGATTTGCACTCATAAGTTCCAATTGCGAGGCCGGATTATATACTGATTTTCTTAGAAAACTGCCTTTTTTGGAGCTTGATTATACAGCGAGTGCGAAATGCCGATGTCAGCCGCGCCTTGAAAGCGGATAATTCGACCCAGCAACAGGTACATTTGGCGGCAAATAAGTATTTCAGCGTACGCCTATTATGAGGAGATGCATCAATGTCCCGTTGGAAAAAGCTTCCTGGAAATCCTGAAGCCGATCCGCGAGCTGTCGCGTCAGGCGAAGGGTACCGCGTCACTGTACTCGCTTCACGGCTGATTCGCCTTGAGTACAGCGAAAAGAATGTATTCACGGATTTGCCTACAAAGGCGGTTATAAACCGCCTTTTCCCGGTTCCCGAATTCAGGGTCTCGGAAAGGCCGGACTTTATAGAGATAAGCACGGCTGAACTTATCCTTCGCTACAACAAAGGCCCATTTAGCGCTAATGGACTTGAAATTGAGGTTCTGGGCGGCGTTACAGCGTATAACAGCGTCTGGAGGTATGCAGGCGAGCCTGAGATGCTTGGCGGAACCGCTCGCACCCTGGATGGAGCGGACGGGGAGATCAGACTTTTTGACAGCGTTTTCTCCGTAAACGGCTATGCTGTCATGGATGATTCGAATTCTTTTGTTGTGGATGAAGACGGGTGGGTTCGCGCAAGAGCCTCAGGCGGGATTGATTTGTATTTTTTCGGTTACGGCAGAGATTTTCTTGGAGGACTCAAAGATTTCTACGCCCTATCCGGCGCCACGCCCATGCTTCCGCGCTGGGCGCTGGGCAACTGGTGGAGCAGGTTCCATGCCTACAGCGAGGATGGGTACAAGGAACTAATTGAGCGCTTTAAAAAGGAAGAAGTTCCGCTTTGCGTGTCGGTTCTGGATATGGACTGGCATTTGACCGAAGTGGATCCGAAGTACGGAAGCGGATGGACAGGGTATACCTGGAATAAAAAACTGTTTCCTGATCCCGAAAGATTCATGAGGTGGCTGCATGAGCAAGGGCTTAAGATCACGCTTAATGTGCATCCGGCGGACGGGGTTCGCGCGTTCGAGGAAAAATACTTGGAAATGGCTGGCCGCCTAGGCGTTGACGCTGAAAACGAGAGAAAAATCGAATTTGACGCATCCAATCCGGATTTCATGGAGGCGTACTTTGAAATCCTTAACCGCCCCAATGAAAAGATGGGCGTGGACTTCTGGTGGCTGGACTGGCAGCAGGAAGGCGGCTCTAAGCATGGAGGACTGGATCCGCTGTGGATCCTGAACCATTATCACTTCATGGACATGGTGGGAAGGGGCGAAAGGCCTCTGATACTCTCAAGATACGCAGGGCCTGGGAGCCATCGCTATCCGCTGGGGTTTTCGGGCGATTCTTGCATTACGTGGAAATCACTGGACTTTCAGCCTTACTTTACATCCGCTTCATCGAATGCGGGGTATGCTTGGTGGAGCCATGACATAGGCGGACACTTCAAAGGAATGCATTCGGATGAGCTTCAGCTGAGGTGGCTGCAGTTCGGCGTTTTTTCTCCCATCATGAGGCTGCACAGCTCCAGCAACCCTTTCACCTCAAAGGTTCCGTGGCGCTTTGACTCAAGTGGGCGCGATACGGCGAAGCGGTTCATGCGGCTCAGGCATCAGCTTGTGCCATACCTGTACGCCATGATGGAGCGCGCGCACAGGATGGGTGAACCGCTGATCCAGCCTCTGTACTATAAATGCCCTGAAGAGCGCGCCGCTTATTCCGCGAAAAACGAATATTTCTTCGGAACTGAGCTTCTGGTGTGCCCGATGACTACGCCTTGCGATCCGAAAACAAAGCTCGCGGAATTTTCCGCCTGGCTTCCGCAAGGCAAGTGGTACGACGTGTTTTCGGGCTGGGAGTATGAAGGCGGAAGGCTGTTGAATCTTTACAGGCCTCTGGAGTCTATTCCGGTTCTTGCCAAAGCTGGAGCGATAGTGCCTTTGAGCAGGGATATGAGAAATGGAGCGCAGAATCCGGAAAATTTAGAGGTTTGGATCTTTGCGGGAAATGATGGGGAATTTGAGCTTTATGAAGACAATGGCATGTCTGGGGAAGGCCTCGAAAAAGTTGTGACAAGGTTGAAGCTTGATTCTTCTGGGTTTTCTATTCTCCCTCCTGTAGGGGATTATTCGATTCTCCCGGTAAAGAGGCGCTGGCGCCTATGCTTTTACGGATTCAAAAAAGGATCTTTCGCATGCGATGCCGATGAGCGGCGCGGGATGCAGGCAATTGAAGTCGAGTTGGGCCGGGAAGGGGCTTTCATGCCGATTGAGGCTAGCTTGGAGGGGCGAGGCAAAGTTCAAAGGATGGAGGATGTTTTCTCGCTGCTATCGCGGGCGGAGATTGAATATGAGATGAAGGCGCTCATTTATCAAATTGCCGGGAAGAAAGAGCCGGCTCACGCGCTTATGGGCGAGCTTCAAGCGTTGGGGCTTGAGCCTTCTCTTCATGGAGCTCTGGTCGAGAGCATTTCGTCATGGAAATGATTGTAAAAAAAGCGGCTGCGGCCGCAATCTCCATCGCCGTCAAAAGAGCCGAGGCAGGCAACCCTCTTTTAGAAAAGCGCTAAGCCGCCTCGAAACTCCATTGCGGCTTGCCCTTGCCGGCTTTGCAACCTTTGCGGCCTCAGCCTGCTCGCATTAGATTAGAGGCTAGAAAACGGGCGCCCATAGCAAAATGCTTTCATTCCACGCTCCGAAGCGGTATAATTGTTATACCGATTTGCAGCCAGACGCGCTTTAGCTTGATTCTTAAGCTAAAGCAGGAAATTGCATATGCAAATCAGTATAAAAGAGTTCCTCGTGCAAGGAGGCATAAGATTGCAAACGGCAAAGCTTGGGAGAACAGAACTTGAAGTTTCAACTGCGGGATTAGGCTGCGGAGGATTTTCACGCATAGGATTGGAGCGAGGAGGGCAAGCGCACGCGGCGGGCATTGTCAAGGCTGCCTATGATGCAGGAATAACATTTTATGACACTTCAGCCGCCTATGGCACTGAAGCGGCTCTGGGAGAAGGGTTGGCCGGACTTCCAAGGCATAGCTACACATTGTCGACAAAGTTCCCATATCGCGGCCCCGGCGGACTCAATAGCGGGCGGCTCCGCCACGAAGGCCTGAAAGCTCCGGAAGAACTGGAGCGCACGCTGGATCAAAGCTTGGCTTTTCTAAAGACGGACTATATTGATGTCTATCACATACATGCCGCCACAATTGACGACTATCCCTGGATTAAGGACAACCTTTTGCCAGAGATGATTAAGGTGAAAGAAAAAGGCAAGATCCGATATCTAGGCGTCACTGAAATGTTTGCTTCCGATACGAGCCACGTGATGCTTAAATCAGCTCTTGCAGATGATATCTTTGATGTGGTGATGACGGGATACAACATCATAAACCCGTCAGCCGCGAAAAACGTGCTGCCTGTCGCAGCGAAAAGCAATGTTGCAACTCTTTGCATGTTTGCGGTGAGATCGGCTTTATCGAATCCGGAGAAGCTTGCGGCTTCAATAAAGAAGATTTTGGAAAGCGGCCAGGGAGGAGAGGGCTTGAACGAGCATTCGCTCGACTTTCTGGTTTCTTCCGGCGCCGCTTCAAGCATTCCGGAGGCCGCGTACAGGTTTTGCCGCCATGCTCCGGGGATAAGCGTCGTTTTGACGGGAACCGGAAGCGCCGAGCATTTGCGGCAAAACATAAAGGCCCTGGAAATGCCGGCACTGCCTGATGAAGCTTTAAAACGCCTAGAAGCTCTTTTTGGGAATGTTGACTGCGTCAGCGGGCAGTGAGCGCATTGTCTTTATAGCGTACAGCCAAAGGCGCCGATTCCGATGCCGGATTAGCTTGAATAATCCTGCGCCGGAATCGGCGCTTTTAATGCTTATAAGTCAAAATGGTGCAATTGATGGGGTTGCTCCCAAAAAGCCAAAAGGTTAAATGTTAAGGAGCGCTTAAAATTATGCATAGACTTTAGAGTTGATATTTGATATACTAAAAAGGCTTAAATGATAAAAATATGGCTGAAAATAATAAATAATGCGGCAGAGATCCCGTTGACTCAATTCTCCCAAGGCGGCAGCCGCTCGCTGGATCCGTAACGAGAAGCTTGGCTAACGGAGCTAAAGGCTATGCAGTAAAAAGGACGCTTTAGCGTGTTGGCTGAGGAAAGCGGATGCAGCTGCCGGAGTTTTGGCATTGGCTCAAAGCTTGGTACAGTCTTCTAACGCTTTATTAAAAAAGTTTCTATAGGCATCTAAGCTTGAGGCGACGTTTCATTGGCGGTTTTGCCCGGGACTGCTAGCGCTAAATGGCATATGCGAATCGGCATGGCGTTTGCGCAGCGTCAGAAAAGTCCAAAAAGCTTTTTCCCTCTGCGCGGCAGAACCGGGCTTTTTAGACTGCCGCAGGGGGGCGAAGCGCCTCAGGCATTTGCCCATGCGCGGACGATGGCGCTGATTTGGTTTTCTAGTTCATATATGGATGGCGAGGGATGGTTTTGCTCAAAAAGATAAGTTCTTTTTTCCATAGATTCAGCCTTGAACCCAGCGTCTGGATGGCTGTTGCAATAGCCGTCCCATTGCTTCTTCTTGCTGCTCTGGAGCTGATTTCTTATAGGCTTGGCGGCATTTACAATGTTGCCGCTTCACGTCTGTGGCTTTTCTACATGGTTGTTTTCTTCGTTTTTTGCTATAAAATAATTATAGGCTGCTTGATAGACGATGTGAAAAGAAAAAACTTCCTGCCCTTGATACTCATTGCCGCAGCAGGAGCGGTAATTTTTTGGGGCCTGGGAAATCCTGAATACAGGCAGGCCAACTATGAAGCCGCGCAACAGCTCGGCGACGGGGTCGCAGCTTTGAGATCCGAAGATATGAATTATCACAGCTTCGCCTTTATCGGCTACCCTGTCCGCCAATACGCCATGCTTGCGATTCCTTCGCTTCTATTCGGCCCGTCTCTATGGGCGTTGCAATTTCCATTTGATTTTTGCTTCTTTACAGGATTATTGATGTTTTATGCGGGACTGAAAAGGTATTTTAGGGGAAAGTCCTTTAATTTCTGCGCTGTTATAACTGCGGCGAGCATTTTCGCGAGTCCGTTCGTAGTGCGGTACATGTTTATCCGAGAGCAGACTTTCATTCCCCTCTCATTCGTTTTGATTGCGGTTGGGCTTTATATTATCCTATACATCGACTACAGCGTGGAATCCATAATCGCGGCTGGATTTTGCACCGCCATATTGGGTTCAATGTACACTCCCGGCCTGTCGGCATGCGCTTTGGCTCTTTACAGCCTCGTATATGCATTGGCGTCAAGAATTCGAAAAAAGAGGCTTAAGCGCAAGAAGGATCTGCCTGCCATAAAGTTTCTCAACCAATCCTTCATCAAGCTATTGCCGGTTAACGGGATTGTTTTATTTGCAGGGGCGACCCTTCTTTGCACCATCCTTAAAATGGCGGAAGGAAACCAGCTTACAACTCAAGGACTTGATCTGGAGTTCGTCAAGAACACGATTAAGATGATTTTGACAGAGAACCCATATGGAGTCTTCACATTTTTCACTCCGATCGCCCTGCTCTTCTTTTTCCTGGCAGGACTCGGGTTCTATGGCGCTTATGGGGCGGCTTTGGCTCTATGGTCCGCAGCTTGCGTGATAGTGTCTCTCGTTATGAAGGGGTACGCCCCGACTTCCATTGTAAATGTGCAAAGGGCGATGATTATAGTTCCTGTTGACATGGCTTTCATCTTCATTGGATTTTTCAACTTTGTAGAGTCTTGGAAGCTTAAGAAGGCGTTCAAGTACGCCGCAACTGGCATTGCGGCGGCGCTAGTCGCCGCTTCCGCGTGGAGAAACTGCACTGGCGGCTTCAATGTCGCGCCGAATGTTGATCCGCATATTTCAGCTGTCAACACTTACCTGAGCCTGGAGATTCTGGATGAGATTAAGGAGCATCCGGAATTTGAAAATGCAAGCCCCGCTCTCATATATTTTCCGGACTACACGTTGGAGTCGAACATATGGGACTATATGAAATATTTCGCCCCGAATCTTAGAGTGAGGGTTTTTCTTGACGAGGAATTTCAGATGGATATGGATGAAAGCCAAGGAATTCTCATATACAGCAAGGACAGAAGCAAAATTCCCGAGGAGCTGGTTGCGAAATACGGAGAGCCTTCATCAAAGGTTCAGAAGATTGGCGATATAGAATACACGTTTTATGAGATTGCAGCTGTTCCGAGTCAATCACCCCATAGCTAAAGCTAGGAGCTTTGCAATAAGTCCTGATTGACTAGACTAAGTCTTCAGAGAGACTCAACGACGCTCCTACGCATAAAATTCGATTGATAAATTTTGCAAATTTAAATATATAGCCTCTTCAACTTTTTTTTCAAAGATTTTGTGCTATTTTGACTCAGGCTCTCCACATGAAAAGAATTTTAGGCAGTCTAGCAAAGTATTTTTTGTTGCAATTTTCAAAAACACTCTATTGAACAGACTGCGGAAGACGTCGAATTGTAGAGGCAGCATTGTCTCCTATAAAATTCCATGTTAAAAATATAAAAAGACAGATCACCCCGTCCGGGCTGCCTTGGAAGCCACCAGCGACGAAAAGGCAAAACGCAACATTTTCAAGTCTCTCAGGGCAATCGAAGCTTTTGCGGCTTTTTCATGCATCGCGCTAGGCTTGATCCAAATGGCTTCTGTAAAATATTCAATCAAATGCAATAAATAAATAGATTTGCAGGTTCCAAAAACTGCATTGAATATGCCTCTGAAGAGTCCCAGATCTATTATATAAGGAAAAATATCCCAGCTTTTTTTGCGGTTACCCAGTTTGCCTGCATTTAAGATTATTTCCTCCAAAAAAAGCAAGAGTCCTGCAGCCTATTTCGATAACTGCATCCTGGTTTCGTAAAAATGGGAAAACCAGGAAGTTTGCGTGATTTAATTTCATATAGAAACATATCGGGTTTGCCATCCAAGGGGAAAGTGCGCCATTGGCAAAATCCCAGGATATAAAAGGAAATCCAGACTGCCCCTGCATCTCTAGCCTTTATGCCATGTGGCCGTTGCCAATGATGACATTTAAATACATAAAGCTCCTCTTTGTCAAGATAAGCAGAATTCCAAAAGAGTTAATCTATAATCGAATTTAGTCAAGTAAAACCAATTAATGCAAAAAATCTCTTGACTGTCAAATTTGACGAGGCGGAAAAATACTTGCCGACCGCAGAGGATAAAATAGCACGCGATTCTATCCCCAGCGTAAAAGCGCACGCTTGGTGGCTTCGCTCTCCCGGAGCTACTGTAATGTCCGCCGTAGCCGACGTAATTGCTATAAACGGCGGCAACGATACAGAAGGCGGTGTCCGTCCGGCTTTGTGGCTCAATTTGCAGTAAATGCTCATCCTCCGTCAATCTGTCGCCGAAACTAGGTGTGGATGTTCTGAAAACCTACAACGCCTGCCGAGGAAGGAAGCGCGGGGTTGCGCGCAGGCGACGCGGGAGCAGGCGCTTGTCATCACAGTGAGAATGGTGGAGAAGTTAGGCGCGCAACGGCGCTTCAGACGCGCACAATCGCGGCGTAAGCCGTGAGAAAAACCCGAAGGGCATAAATCCCCGCAAGGCGTGAATACAAGCCTTGCGGGGATTTTTTGTGTTTAGCGAAATGTTTTCCTTGATTGTCGGCAATAATAAGTGCATACTTGATGTAAGGAAAGTAAGGAGGAATTCAAAATGGAAGTTGCCAAGATAACGTCAAAAGGCCAGATAACCATCCCCGTCGCAATCCGCAAGAGCATGAAACTGAAAGATGGCGACAAAGTATTGTTCGTTCCGGATGGGAACAGGTATTATGTCGAAAACGCAGCTATGGTCGCCATCAATCGGATGCAGGAGGCTTTCGCGGGAGAAGCGGAGCGTTTGGGACTGGAAACCGAGGATGATGCAGCAGCGATGGTCAAGGAAATCCGGCGTGACCGATGGGAGAAGAAACATGCGGATAATGCTTGACGCAAATCTCCTCGCTTCAATGTTCTTGTTTCCCAACGGGTTCATGAGCCGCCTCAAAGAAGCGCTTTGCTCCGAGAATCAAATTCTGCTCTGCGCTTACGTCGTTGATGAGTTGAAAGATGTTGTTGCCAGTAAGTTTCCGGCGAGGCCGGCCGATATTGACTGGTTTTTGAAGTCCTTTACATATACGCCCGTCTACGCGCCGGAGCGGTTCAACTCGGATGATTATCCGGAAATCCGTGATATTGCCGACCTGCCAGTTCTGGTGTCAGCCATTTTGGAGGATGCGGACGTTCTCATCACCGGCGACAAAGGCTTCAACGATGTTAAATCGAAAAGCCGGAAATCCTCAAGCCTCATGATTTTATGGCAATATACGGCTGATTGAACGTACCTAAAATAGCTCAGACCCGCTAACCATCAGTGTTTCGACACTGGTGGTTTTTTTGATTAAAAACCCTTGACAAGCGGCGGCGGGGGCTCGCTGATACTTGCGCCGGTAGACGCATTGAACGAGAAGCCCCGCCTCTTTAGG
The DNA here is from genome assembly GCA_031269465.1 of Clostridiales bacterium. Taxonomy (GTDB): domain Bacteria; phylum Bacillota; class Clostridia; order Lachnospirales; family WQUN01; genus JAISWZ01. Next base: position 32,745 of record JAISZB010000364.1, read on the forward strand.
CGGCGGGAGTATGTCGCCGGTGAAGTGAGAGATATATTCCAGCTTGAAGCGAATTTTACTCTGTCTTGGTTTAGTTTCTGATTTTCTGTCAAAGGGCCTGTAAAGGGGCTTGATTATATCAAGCCCCTTTACAGGCCCTTTGACGCAAATCGGTATAACTTCTTTAGGCGCCATTGCTCCGTTAAGCGGAAAAGTGCGAAGGCGTATGTTGCATTGCTATTTTTGCTTGGTCTTATCTTACCTAATATATAGTCCTTTATTTTTAGGCGGGCAATTCATGCGCCATACAAAAATACGATGTAGAAATAATCTCATAATGCACGTCTACACGGCTTTTTATCCGGTGGTGTACAACTGAGATAAAGAGACATGAAAAATCCACAGCGACGCGCCGAGCGAAGAGCAGTAATTGTCGAATAGGTTCTACGATTCAAGTTGCTAGTTGCAGCTATAAATCGTCAGGAGCAATCCAGAAACTGAGATTGCCTGAAAATCCGCTCCGGTTCTGCAGGCCTTTCTCCCGCCTGTTATAGAGTCGGCGTCTATAAACTAAGATCTATACTGACTTATATTCTTAACGATCGTATGTCTATTTCAAATAATGAAATTTATGGGTTCATATCCGAACGCTCCGTGAAGCCAACATTAAACCATTTTAAGGGGCGCCCCCGCTAGGGATTGCAATCTTGCCTGTGCAGTGATACCATTTGAGATGCATAATATGTGCATCATACTCATAGTGCCATGATGGCCTGCGAACCTATGGCGCATAGAAAATTCTGAAGGGATCTGATTCCTTGGCGGAAAGCGAAAAAGTGAACGAAAGCAATAGCGACGAGATTCGCCCCGCGCAGCCGCTGGGTGCTGCGCGAAACCAAGAGAGGCATTCAAGGCGCGTGAATCTTCTCATCAAGCCATCAGTACTGGACTGCGCCGCTAAGTTGGCGCACATGAAGAAGGTCAGCGTCAACAAGCTCCTCAATGTGGCCGTAGAGCAGTACGTTGATTCACACCGGCACGTGATTGCGGAATATGACCGATTACTTGCGGAGTTTAAGAATCTAGGCGACAGCGATGATTGATGGAGACGCTCCATCCAATAACGTTCAGTCTTTAGTTGCCAGCATCCAATTGAAAGGGGGTGGGGGATATGCCTAAGCAGTTCAACACGACGGGGACATGCATACCGAAATTGCATTATATGGTAGACATAAGCTCTAAGCTGAAGGAGATCAAAAGATTGGTGGATGAAAAGCAGTATTTCACGATAAACCGCCCGAGGCAGTATGGAAAGACAACAACCATCCAAGCCTTGGAGAAAGCGCTTGCTGAGCAGTATGTAGTAATCAGCATGAGCTTCGAAGGGATCGGGATGGATGCGTTCGCAAGCGAAAAGAATCTCCTGAGGGTAATCAGTAAGATATTCAGGGATAATATCGATGAAAATGACATCTCTCCGGAAATATTTGGGAACCTTTGCAAATTGTATACTCGCGAGTTGATTTTCGAGGATTCATATGACTTTTGGATGCTTTGGGGCAGAATGTGCGCCACAGCGAAAAAGCCTATTGTCCTGATAATCGACGAGGTGGACAAAGAGAGCGGCAACGATGTCTTTCTTGGGCTGCTGGGGGGGTTGAGGGACAGATACCTTAAAATGGAGAAAAATCCGACCTTTCACAGCGTTATCCTTGCCGGAGTTCATGATATCAAGAACCTAAAGCTCAAAATCAGGCCTCGATCGGAGAGCAGGCATAACAGTCAGGATGCATGGGCGAGCAGTTCGCGCAGCGAACGGCCAGTCCCTTGGAATATAGCGGCTGACTTCACAGTGGACATGAGCTTCAGCGCAGGGGAGATCGCATCCATGCTCACAGAGTATGAAAATGACCACAAAACCGGTATGGATGTCGGTTTCATTAGCAGGGAGATCCGCTATCTGACTTCAGGCTATCCGTTCCTCGTGTCGAGGATGTGCAAGATAATTGATGAGTCTGCAGCGAAAGGGCGATTTCCGAACCTGAAGGCCGCATGGACACAGGATGGGCTGGATTATGCAGCCAAAACCCTGGTGGATGAGGACAATACGCTGTTTAATGACATGATTAAGCAACTTTCGGATTTTCCTGAGCTGAAGGTCATGCTTGCGGATATCGTCTTCTCCAAGGTTGACTACCCGTTCAATAGGAAGGAGGAGCATGTGGGAGTCAGCGCGGCTTTCGGCTTGATGAGAGACAACGGAGGAGCGGCGGGAATCTCGAACATCATTTTCGAGAGGTGCTTATTCAACTACTTCCTGGCTGAGGCCAAGTTCAGCAATAACCTTTTGAGGACTCCGTACTCTGATCGGAGCCAGTTCATCGTAAACGGCATGCTCCAAATGGATCTGGTAATGGAGCGGTTCCTGGAAGGCTTCACACAGGTGTATGCGGGATCGGATGAGAAATTCCTTGAGGAGCAGGGCAGAAGGATATTCATGACGTTCTTGTTGCCAATAATATATGGGAAAGGCAACATGTACATTGAAACCCAGACCCAGACCAAGGAAGTGGTATTGTATAAAGGGGTGTCAAAGAACACTACCCGAATACACTGCGGCAGTAAGCGTTTGCGGCACAAACGATGGACTGGCACGAACACAACAACACGGCTAACAGCCGGGAAAGGAGACCTTAATGGAACTCAATTACGTCAAATCCGGGGATCACTTGCTCCCCGCGCTCAAACTATCAGACCTGCCCGACGCGCCGCCGATTGGGCGGTACGGAAAAATGCGGCGGGCATTTTTGAAAGAACACGCGCCAATTACCTACAGCCAGTTATTACTAACCGAGCAACTATTCCCGCACCTGCGCGAAGTAGACGCTATCGCGGACGAGCGGAGAAAAAGCGGTTGCTCCGAAAGTCAGATTGTCAAAGAGATAATCTGCGAACTGTGAACGTTTTGTAAACAGTCGCGTTTTTCCCCTGTCAGATACCCTCTGAAAATGGATAAGTAGTGAGGGGTATTTTCGGCGGGAGGTGTACCTTGACAAACACCGTCCCTGCGGCGGTCATAAAATTTCCGTTCAATCCCGGTATCGGTGGACCAAATGACCTCGATTGCTAAGAAGTAAAGTAAAGTAGAGGGAGTTTAGGGTGGAGGGCAACTTTTTGCCATTTTCACGGCTACTAAATGTAGGCGTGAAAAAAGCGGAGAAGCGCCTTAACAAATCGCCTTTCCCACGGCTGCTTAGTAGAGAGGTAACGCTCTGCGGCACGGTAAATGTAAACATTCTGTGAACATTTGCCCAAAACGCCTGAAAACACCCCTACCAAAACGCCTGTTTTTTCACGTTAGGTAGAGGGAGTTTTCACCGCCGCCCTCTCCTGCACCTTGACAACTGAATTACCGCGCCGGAAGCATAATAGCCGTTCGCAACCTTGCAGGATTAAAACGCTCCAAAGCCATAAGGCTTGCGTTTCGGAGGAACGCCGCAAGGGCAACGGCTGAACACGCGCCAAAGTCAAACAAGGCTCAACGCAGGAACGTACCGGGCAGACACGGAAAAAGGCAACGCCGTAAACCGTCCTCCGAGCGGAGCGGCTACCACGCCTGTCAGAAATGGCGAAAGTGGGAGGGCTATGCCCGAAAACAAACGTGAAGATCAGCTGTGATATTCGTACCTACGGAGCAACATTGTTGATTTTCAAAAAAGTTTCGGAAATGAGTTCCGATTTACCCCCTGTTTTTCTCCGTATTAGTGTAGGGATAAATAATCACCTGCGGAAAGGAGACAAAAAGCAAATAAACGGCAGATACCCACATACCCACGCCCGCTATGCTTGGTACATTTGGGTACCTGACCTACGGAAAGGAGTGATTGCCGGAACAATTATCATCAACACAATTATAGCACAGCGAAACCCAAAATCAACTAAAATTTCAATTTCAAAGGAGCCAATCGAATGAACGCTGCTACCGCCCGAAAGGGCGCGGCTAAGACCGCCGAACGCAAGTTTGAGCGCGAGCCGTTTAAGATGGTGCGTCGGGTTGGTTCCACCACGTTTAAGATTAACGTGTTCACCAGTCCGAACGCAACGGAAACTGCGGAGCAAAAGCTGTTCCGCGTAATCGAGAGCGAGGTGCGGAAAAATGCCTAACTCTCAAACCCTAAGTGCCGCAACGCAACTCTGCCCGAAAGGAACAGAAATGCAAACGAAAACCACTATCCTCTATTGCCGTCTCAGCGTTGAAGACAGCGCGGATAGAGAATCAAATAGTATCACAAATCAACGCAAATTATTGACCGAATATGCCGAGCGCAACGGCTACACGCCATACCTGTGTATCGCGGATGACGGTCGCTCCGGGACGAACTACGACCGTCCCGGTTGGCAGGAGTTAATGTCAAAAGTTGACGCCGATGAAGTAGGCACGATTATCCTCAAAAGCCTTGACCGGATGGGACGCAACTACCTTGAATCGGGTGTCCTGCGCGAGATGTTCGCGGAAAAAGGTATTCGCCTAATCGCCGTGAATGACGGTATCGACACTTTTGACCACGAAGATGATTTCGTTCCGTTTAGGGAAATTATGGCAGAGTATTATGCCCGCGACACGTCACGCAAAATAAAATCGGTCGTCCACGCGAAAGGTCGCGAGGGCAAGCCGCTGACTTCCACTATTCCCTACGGGTTCATCAAAGACCAGCTCTGAATAAAACGGTATTTTGGATATATTTTCATATATTCACTAATATATATTATTTAAGATATATAAATTCATTTTAACATATTTCAAAAATTAGTTTGAATTTCAGAATATACTGGAGGATCCTATTAG
>JAISZB010000014.1 GCA_031269465.1 Clostridiales bacterium
ATATATTCTGAAACCAAACCTATTTTTGAATTATGTTAAAATGATTTTATATATCTTAAATAATATATATTAGTGAATGTATGAAATTATATCCAAAATACCGTTTTATTCAGAGCTGGCTTTTGACAGGCGTGCGTGTCGGCAGCCGCATTCAAGATTGCAAGCCTCCAATTTCCCGGCATGATCAGCTCCGCCGCTCGGGCCAGGGAAAACGCCGGGGCGTGGGCGGGGCCGAAAGCAAAGGGAAGGAAGGGAGGACGCCTAAAAAAGAAATCTGTATAAAAATCTACTGCACTTTGTTCTAGTCATGCAAGGAAAGTACTGCCTAAGAATTGCTGGAGTCTGCCCGTTCAAGGCATCGTCGGTCTAAATCTTCCGGGAAAGTGGAAAAGCGTCTGATCAGGATGTGTTCTATACTGCCTAAAAAGGGCTGATGAGAATTTCCGATCTTGCTGCTCCTCCTGCAGCGGAAGGGATGGGCGCATTAGTTGAAGAACCTGTTGCTTAAGAGTTTTTACGGGTGAGGATATACGAATGTTTATGCAGGAGTCGACAGCGCTCTGTGTTGTGCATTATAGGGCTGGGCGATTGCTAGGCATGATGCTTTTACGCGTTTTTAACAGTAGAGATCATTTTGAGTTTATCCAAAAACCGGTAAAAGGAAATATACTGTACCGAAAATTTTGCATAGAGGATCTGAACATTATGAACAAGCTTAAAATATCGATTATATTTTTCTTAATTCATCTTGCGGTTCTGGGAGTATGCTGCATACCGATTAATGCCGCGACAGATCCCGCCAAACCGGCAAAGCTCATCGCCTTCTCCAATCTTGGCCTCAATTCAAAATATCAATACACTGCTGCGGTGGATGCGGACGGCGTTTTGTGGATATGGGGACTGTACCTTAACAAAGACGGCAAGGCCGCGTACTGCAATGTTTATCAGGACAAGCCCTTGCGCGTCATGGACGATGTGGAGTCAATTACCGATGAATTTTCAGAGATCCACGCGCTTAAGAAGGACGGCACGTTATGGGCTTGCACCGGGACGATGGAAAATGAATGGGGCGCCACTGAGCATTTTATTTTGCAAACGCCTGTAAAATTGCTTGACGACGTTAAACCGCTGGCGGAAGATACGGGGTACATAGCTTCATCCGGAAAAGAAAAGCATTGGTGGTACGCCGGGCGCACTACCGAGGTTATGGAAAAGGGGCGCGTGATTACCATTGGCCAGTTTGATCGCACAGTGGATGCGACGCCGTCACAACGCAGGCTAAAAGGCCGTCACTTCGCAATCACCAGCGAATCTATTTTATGGCAATGGGCGGAAGTTTCAAAAGATAAAACTCTTCCTAACGCTCCTGCAGACAACATAGTCCGGGTTATGGATGATGCAGTCGACGCGGTGCGTGTAGAACACACAGGAGTTTATTTTTGCTATGTATTACAAAAAGACGGTACAGTTTGGTCATACAAAGACGAATGGGAATATACGTTTGACGGCGCTGAAGTTCCTAATGGATATCGCCTGACAAATACGCCCAAAAAGATTATATCTGATGTCCAGTACCTTACCTATATAAATAAGACTGCGCATAATTCTTTTAGCGGGGAAGATATAAGCGACGCCACCTGTTTGGCTGTAAAAAACGATGGTTCGCTGTGGTTTTGGAACTCCTCCCCGGAAGGGGTGGCTTCTGATCCTGAAAAGCTTCTGGACAACGTGGAAAAGATCCGCAAATTTTGGTTTCCAATGCTATACGAAAAGGCGACAGGCCTTGCTTCCTCCGGAGAAAGGGCTTATATTATTCAATCCGACGCAACGATGCATACCTTTTTTGACAAACTTGAAAAGTCGCAAACTGGCGTCGCTGATCTTTGGGAAGGATCTCGGGCGGCTTATCACGATGTCTATTATGACAACGGCTACATTCTTTTTACAGACGGGACGCTCAGACGCGCGGAAATGTTAGAGACGATTCTGCTAACCGGCGTTGCTGAATTTACTGTCAGCGGATACTATGATTGCGCAGTGATAAAAGACGACGGCTCGCTGTGGGTATGGGGGCTTAACGGCGTTTGGGGCAGTGATCCGATGGAAATACATATAAACTTAGAGAGCGTAAAAACATTGACTCCCAGAAAAGTCCTTAGTGGGATGGCTGTGGAATAAGGCAGCGAATTATCCATAGGCCCAAAAATCAAAACTCGGTATCAAAACGTTGACAACAATACTGCTTTTCATATAAACCACTATGAAGCTTCGCTTCACCGCTAAGGATGAAAATACTAAGCCATTTGTGTGTTTGAGGCATGGACAAATGTCCATAAAATGTATTTTCGTACTAAACTGCCTTTTTTGGAGCTTGATTATACAGCGAGTGCAAAATGCCGATACGGCATTTCGCACCGCTCAATGGACAGTCAAGCTTCAAAAAAGGAACATTTAATGAAAAGCGGTATATTATAATCTTGACGCTGAAAAGTCATTAAGTGTTATCTCACCATTATCTTTCCAATTATATCCATGCGTTATATTTTTATAAGACACATGTTTAGTCAATATTGAGTATTCCTGCATACTACGAAAAAGGCCCCCTCTCTATGGACCTTTAGCAGTTCATGGGAATTTTATCAGAAGATGGTATGCTGTAAGTCTCACGATTGCAGCCAAAGTATGGCAAGCCATTGCATCCTGGCTATGAATCGGCTGCGGCATTTGGATCCACAACAAAATCAATCAGAGAATTGGCTGATGCATCAGCTGATTGCTCATTCTTACGCCGCCCATGTCTTTATCCAGAGCAAGATGCGTCAATGTTTCAATAGGTGTCGACGTTTTGATGCGGAGCTAATCAAATTATTATATAGTTTTTTATCAGGCGTACCTCAGCTTGCAGCAGGATTGAATTTTTCCCCCAAGATCTGCAAACTTTATTTTATTGGAGAAGCATGCTGTACAGCTCTGAAATAGTTTTGAGTTTTGCGCTAACGGAAGGCCTCATAAATTCAAGCTGCAAGTTCCTCTGTAAGCTTATTGGGGAGCTTGTCGCCATTTTTTATTAAGGGCTATAATCTAATCCTCATTTCCCCAGGCGTGATTCCATGGATCTTTTTGAAATTCCTGATGAAAACGACGCTGCTGGTGTAGCCTACTCGCTCGGCTATGCCATTTACCTGCATATCAGTGTTTTTAAGGTACCAAACCGCCTTGTCAATTCTTTTTGCTCGCAGGTAGTCAACAAAGTTTATTCCTACCGATTCTTTGAAGAAGCGGGATATATACGCCGGAGACAGATGGAAAATATCCACTATGGAATTCAGGCACAGATCTGGATTTTGAAAGTTCTTGTCGATGCATTCTACCAAAGACTCTTTCAGCTTCTCGTTGTGGCTTGTCTGCTTGTTGTTTGCGATTTCACATAAACCGTCGAAAATCCTTATGAGGACATTTTCCATCTCGGATATATTCTTGCATGAAGTCAGAAGACGCATCGGCTCCGCGTCAAAGGCTTCATTGTAAGCGATTCTCATCTCGCCCAGGATTTTTATGGCTGTGCTCATTATGTCAAAAAAAAGGCATCGCGCAAGTTCTAGCGGAAGCTTTGACACTTTGAAGTTTTCAGAGATGACTTCTTGCAAGAGCTCTCTCATTCGCTCTTTGCTTCCGTTTTTTACGCTGGAGATAATCTGCATTTCCGTCTCGACAGGATATGAGTAGGACTGTGAGGAGACTTCTATATCTTGATATTTGACAATGTCCCTTAGAGGATCGTATAGGCTTAAATCGCAGGCGGTGCGAGCTTCACGGAAGGAGATGTGGATGTCTCCTACGCTTCTGGGGGTGCCTATGCCGAATCGAAGGTAAATTCCCATATGCTCCTGCAAAAACACCATGGCTTCCCGAAGCTTCGCCTCGAGTTTTTCTTCGAATGAAGCGCATTCAAGATCAGAACCCGCCAAAATAGCGATGTACTCCAATCCTATGGCAGCCGAGTACGCGACGCCAAGCTGGCCAGCCACTTCCGAAACGACGTTTGACGCGGCGAATCTGGCTAGGTTCGCGCTGTTTCCCGCGGCGTCATACTCGACATCCGCAGTGTCGTACTTGCCTCCTACAAGGCTGATTGCAATCGCGCAAAACAGCGTCTTGTCGAGATATATGCCTGAAGCTTCAAGGGAAGCGACAGTTTTAGCGGAATCAGGATTGTCGCCCTTTAGAAGCTGCGTTATGAGGCTGCTCTGGAGAAGAGGCAAGTAATCCTCCATTTTCTGCTTCACGCTGTTATTTTCAGCTAGAACGGACAGTACAGTCTTTCCTATATAATCAAGCTCATTTGCGCTGTTTGAAAGATCGCTTCTGGTGAAGGCATGCTGTTTCAGGGAGGTAACGAGCATCTTAATAGAAACCGTGTGATTTCTGGCGAACAGGAGCGATAGCAGCGCTCCTATAAGGAGCATTATTACGATTATGGCTGCGGTGGTATTCTGCATGCTGCGTATCTGCCTCAAGTAAATGGATGCGGGTATAACGGAAATGTATGTGAACTTTCCTGTCGATGAGGGCAGGCGCGTAACAATGGCTTGATTTTCATCATCACTATAGCTGTACAGGCCGGAAGGCCCTGACAGCAGATCGATGCCTGGAAATGCGGCGCTTCCTGCGCTTATAAGAACTGTACCTTCCTCGTCTAGGACAAAAGCCGCGCCTTCCTTGTCGATTATTCCCGCTTTGAGAACTTCCTGAAAAGGCTCGGTTGGAACCATGATGCCCAGCGTGCCCAGGTTGCTGTTCGCAGGAGCGAGAGGCAAAGTATTCGTGCAGGTTATGACATCCTGCAGCACGCCTCCGAAAGCCGCGCGCTTCCTGGAAAAAGAAGCCCTCCATTTATATCTGAGCTGCAAATCTTTCCATTCCTGCAGATTCATATCATTATAGCGGGCTACTTGGGAAAAATAGTACTCAACATCGTATTTTGAGGTTCCGTCAATGACAACATCGGATCTTGCCTGATACAGATAGATATTGAGAGGAGCGAATTCCTGCGCGACCTTTGAATTGAGGGTCATTCCGGAAAGCTCCCTGGAGGCCACGTACATGTCATAATAGTAGGAGCTCTGGGATTTCGAGGCGTAAAGGAAATTATTTATTTCAGTGCTGAAGAAAGCGTCGTACAGAAGCTTTTCTATGGCCAGGAACTTCTCGTCAAGCACTTTCTGCGACTGCTGCAGGATGACTTCATTGTACCTTTCGGTCTGGCTTTCCAAAATTTCCGCATACTTAAAGTTGATTACCAGCCCGCCAATGAGAGCCAAGACCAAGACGCAAATATATGTAAGCATGAACTTTGCAAACAAAGGAAGCCTAATCCTCATTCCAACAACTCCTTTGGCTATTCACAGCTTAAAACGAATGGCGCCCGGCATGTTTGCCAAGTGGATAGCCCGGCGCCAAGAAAGGTGCATTTGAATTCGCATGGCATGCTGATTTGGATGTGAAACAGCCTGTTTTGGAACTTGATTATACCGCCCCAAGGCGGCCGGTCAAACCTAAAACAGTAAAATTAGCTTGAGAATCAGCATATAAAAATCAGCATATCAAAATCAGCATATGAAAATCAAGGTCAAAGTGTATAAGGATGCTGCTTGGATGGATATCATTTATTGTACCATATAGCCAAAAAAAATTCAATTGCCTAAGAATATATGAATATTAGCTGGTAAGCAGATTATGATGCTTATATTGCCTGGACTTGATGAGACGCCTTGATTGGCCCTGTCTGTTTGCAGCAAAAATCGTTTAGCAAAAACAGTAGGGCATTTTTGCGCAATGGCTCAAAAAAAGTTTATGAAAGCATAGAAGCGGCGATTGCGCTGAAGGAGATTTGCATATAGTCTATTGCTATGCTGATTTGCATGGAAAGATCCGATTTTAATTCCGGATTATACAATTAGTGTGAAATGCGGATATAGTCATTTCGCACCCTGCAACGGATAATTCAGCATCATTATAGGCAGACTGCAAATCAGTACAGAATATAAAGTTTGCCAGCCTGGTTTTCGATATGCCAGTGCGCAGCCCAATGCACCTGCTTTGTCGATGGAGCATCCACTGAACCGCTATAAATTGATGCGCATCGACATAGATGCTATGGAAAAAGGGCAGGAGAGGCGCAGCGAAAAATGCTTCGGCGGGGGAGGGCGTGAATGGATGCAATCGGAGAAAGCGGGAAAAAGTTGAAATCAATTCAAGATCAGTCGTTTTTCAAAAGAATTCCGAATGATTGGAGGCGGAATAAAGGCGTATATCTGCTGGCTATGCTGCCGATGCTGTATTACATTATTTTCAGATATACCCCCATGTTTGGACTTGTAATCGCCTTCAAGCGCTTTACTCCCGGAGGGGGCATCTGGGGAAGCCCGTGGGCGGGACTGGCCAATTTCAAGATGTTTTTCGGCAGCTATTATTTCTGGCGCCTTGTCTCAAACACTTTTCTGCTGAGCTTCTACAACTTGATCTGGGGATTTCCCATACCAATCATTTTCGCGCTGCTATTGAACGAGCTTAAGTCAAGCAGGTTTAAAAAGGCTGTGCAAACCATCACATACATGCCACATTTTATATCCATGGTTGTCATATGCGGCATCGTGCTCAACTTTGTAAGCCAAAACGGGCTTATTACAAGCCTGCTGTCCTATTTGGGAATGCCAGCCAACAACCTTCTGCTGGATGCCAGAAATTTTCGCACGGTTTACATCGCCTCAGGAATATGGCAGGAGATGGGATGGAGCTCCATTATCTACATAGCAGCCATATCAGGCCTCGATCAGGAGATTTATGACGCCGCTACAGTAGACGGCGCGGGCCGATGGAGAAAAATCCTCCATGTGACGCTTCCCGGCATCTTGCCCACAATCGTCATACTTCTTATACTTCGCATCGGCGCAATGATGAACATCGGATTTGAAAAAATCATTCTGCTGTATAATCCATCTATTTACGACTCCGCGGATGTCATTTCCTCCTTTGTATACCGAAAAGGCATAATCCAGGCGGATTACAGCTACAGCACCACCGTAGGCCTGTTCAACTCGGTTATAAACCTGTTTCTGCTGATTTGCGCAAATATGCTCAGCAGGAAGGTAAATGACACCAGCCTTTGGTAATTGCCGCTTCCAATGGCGAGTAACGCATGAAATGAGGAATAAGGATGAAATATAGGACAAGTGCAATGGAAAAGGCCTTCAACTGCATCAACATTGCTTTAATGATGGTGTGCATAATTGCCACGCTGTATCCTCTCGCGTACGTTCTTTTCGCGTCGTTCAGCGTGCCGTCCCAGCTTGTGCGGCATACCGGCATACTGCTTCATCCGCTGGGATTTACGCTCGCCGCGTACAAACTGGTTCTGGCAAACCCGTTCATTTCATCCGGCTACCTCAACACCATTTTCATCGTTGTTGTCGGTTCTGGGATAAATATAACCCTTACGGCGATGCTGGCCTATGTTCTTTCCAGGAAGAGGCTTCTTTGGGGTCCTATCATAATGGGCGCCGTCATGTTCACGATGTTTTTCGACGGAGGGATGATCCCTTCTTTTCTGCTCGTTAAAAATCTGGGACTGCTTGACTCGCTGTTTTCAGTTATCTTGCCGTCGGCCATCAATACAATGAACCTTATTATTTTAAGGACGTTCTTCCAGTCCATACCTGAGAGCCTGGAAGAATCCGCTCGCATTGACGGCGCAAGCGACATCGTGATACTCACTCGAATAATACTGCCTCTATCACGGGCCGCCATTGCGGTAATAGTGCTTTATTACGCCGTGTCCCACTGGAATTCATGGTTCAGCGCATCTATATACATCCGCAAGCGCACGCTTTTTCCGCTGCAGCTTATTTTGAGGGAGATACTGATTACAAACAGCAATGAATCTATGACTGTCGATTCCCAAGCCTCCAACATAGCCGAGCTGGAGGTGATTCTGAGATACGCGGCAATCGTCGTATCAACCGTTCCCATATTGCTGCTGTATCCTTTTTTGCAAAAATACTTTGTAAAGGGCGTCATGATCGGGGCTGTGAAGGGGTGAGGATGAAGCGCCGCCTATGTCTCTGATCAGGCATATAAAAATGTCAGGAGGAAATTTAAGATGAAAAAAATGATTTGCGCTTTACTGTCGTTGCTGATTCTGTCCGCATGCGCGCAAGCGCCTGCCGGGAATGCGCCCGCAAGCGACGCTCCGGCTTCAACAATCGCTTCTGCCGCGTCGGAAGCCGCAGCGCCGGAAACTGTCGAGGCCCCTTATCAGATGACATTTTACATGCCGCTATTGGGATCCAATGTCATCGCTTCGCATGCGGAGGTAAAAGCCGCCAACATCATCGCGGAGATGACGAATGTCGCAATCGAGTGGATTCATCCGCCCATCGGCCAGGAAAAAGAGACGTTTAACATCATGGTCGCTTCCGGAGATTTTCCGGACGCCATCTACTACCGCTGGACAGACTATCCCGGCGGCGCTACAAAGGCGATAGCGGACGGATTTCTAATCCCGCTTGATCCGTACATCGATCAACTGGCAAATTTGACCGCTCTCTTTGCTGAGATTCCTGAGATAGAAAAACAGACCAAGCTTGATGACGGACGCATTCCATTTATGCCTGCCGCCGCCAACGATCTTCGCAGGCGCGCCTTCGACGGCTATCTGATTCGTCAGGATTGGCTTGATAAGCTGGGATTGCAGATGCCGGAGACAATAACAGAGCTGCATGATGTTCTTGCCGCTTTTAAGGATCAGGATCCAAACGGAAATGGCGAGGCTGATGAGATTCCACTTATTGTTGATAAAACCGCCAACTACATACGCTCGCTCGCGTCAGCCTGGGGCGTGCGTGATAGCTTTCAGCTTGATCCGTCGACAAAGAAGGTGGCTTACGGGCCGATTATGCCATCATTCAAGGAATTCCTGGCCGAAATGAGCAAATGGTACGCGGAAGGCCTCATTGACAGAGAGTTCGCTTCAATTGATTCAAAGATGGCAGATTCCAAGATAGCGGGCGATATAGGAGGAACGATACGGGGAAACACAGCCACGTTTGAAAGGTACATGAATTTGATGACTGATTCAGTTCCAGGAGTCATGTGGCGCGGCATCCCGTTTCCCACAAATGGCGGCAGTCCAGCGTACGCGTACGACGAAAACCGAGTCCGGCTGGTGTGGGGTCAGGGAGTCGGCGTAACCACGGGCTCTGACAACCCTGAGGCGGTACTGAGGTTCCTCGACTACGGATACAGCAAGGAAGGCTATGACTACTACGGCTGGGGCGTCGAAGGCGAGAGCTATACAAAGGAGAACGGCGAATACAAGCTCACGGACATAATCACGAATGATCCGGACAAGTTACCGACCACCTCTGCTATTCTGCGCTATGCCTTCGGGAACAACGGCTTTGCTAAAGTCCATAATTTTGATTTCTGGAGCGCCACTGAACTGAACAACGAACCTTCAAAGAGCGCGAATGAACTGTGGTTCACCGCCGACAATTCATTGCTTCTGCCTCTTCTTAGCCTTACCGAAGAGGAGAGCATCGAATATGCCAACATTATGAACGAGGTTACGACTCTATTTGATGAGATACTCTTTAAAATAGTCATGGGTGTTGATTCAGTTGATAGCTATGACAATTTCGTATCCATTGCCAAGCAGATGGGAATAGATAGGGCCATTGAGCTTCAGCAAGCGGCGTATGATCGCTATCTGGCAAGATGAAGCATATAGCCTGAATCTCGCTGCTTGCTGCTTGCATCAGCACGATGGAAATGAACCATGTTCATTTCCATCGTTTTTGCTTGAAAGATAATCAACCTAATAGATAAAGGAAAGTGGGAATGATATTGAAGAAAACTGTTGTTTTAAAGCAAAATTGGTTGATAAAGGATTTCGACTCCCCGTACAGCCTTGACGGCGGCGGAATGGATTTCGCCTTGGAGCGGGAGGCTTCAGAGGAAAACGGCTGGCTCAGCGCCGTCATGCCCTCGGTTGTTCAGGAGGTTCTCTTTGAGAAAGGCTTGCTGCCGACGGATGTTTTAGAGACTGGACGCGCTGAAGATTGCAAATGGGTTTCAGAAAAGGATTGGGCCTATAGCTGCGAGTTTGACGGGCCGGAAGTAAGCGGTCTCGCATTTCTGGAGTTTCTGGGACTTGACGCGGTTTGCGACATCTACCTGAACGGCTCCATAATAGCTCGCCATAGCGACATGTTTTTGCCATGCCGCATAGAAATAAGCGGCCTTTTAAAGGATAAAAACAGGCTCCTGCTATATTTTCACAGGCCGGGGAAGGTAATAAAAGCCTTTGAGGAGAAGATTCCCAAGCGCTATGAAGGCAAAATACGCGCTGGGGCGCTTCTTAGGAAGCCTCACGGCGATTTTGGATCGCATGGCGGCGTCGTTCCGTATTTTACCCCGATAGGGGTCTTTGACGACATCAGGCTTATATCCATAGACAAATGCGAGATTTCATATGAAGACATAGACATACGCTTCAATGAGGACATTTCCCGCGCCTTCATAAACGTCCGCCTTGAGTGCGCGGGGAGCGTCGAAGGGGTTTTGCCGGAATTCAAGCTTTTGGCGCCTGATAGTTCAGAGGTTTTTTGCGTTGAGGGAGAATCTTCGCATTGGATCAAATCTGAAGCCGGCTATGAATATCTATTTCAGGCGGAGGTTGAAAACCCTATTCTATGGTGGCCGAGAAATTATGGAGATCAGCCGCTGTACAAATTTTGCGCGGCCTTAATCGGGCAAGGAGGAATTTGCGACAGCCAGGAAAAGACGATAGGCTTTAGAAAGATGGAAGTCGTTGGCGACATGAAATTTCGCGTCAACGGAAAAGTCATAAAGATATGGGGCTCTTGCATTACTCCGATGTGGGGCGTTTCGCATCGCTGGCAAAGGGATAGGGGCTTTAAGGTATTGGATTACGCTGTGAAGGGCAATATGAACGCGCTGCGCCTTTGGGGGCCGAGCCAGCCATACAGCAATGAGCTCTATGAGCAGTGCAATCGCCTGGGGATTCTGATATGGCAGGAGTTCCATACATGGGGTGCGCATATGCCGGACATCCCTGAATATAGTGCTCCGGTTCTTGAAGAGGCGAAGCGCATGATAAAGCGCCTGAAGCACCATCCGTGCATTTTCATGTGGTGCGGCGGAAACGAGCAGATATACATGTGCGATCTCTTCGACAAGGAAGCGAAAGTACGCTTCGGGCACGATATTATACGCTACGGCTTGAAGGATCTCGCTGCCAAGATGGATCCCTGCCGCTATTATCACATCAGCAGCCCAAACATGGGTCAATATGCCAATGAGGCTGTTTATGGAGACAATCACGGATCTCGCGCGTCTTTGGCGTTTCTTCCCGGGGAAGGGCACGCCCGCTTCTTTTCAGAGGATATCAGAACTTCCATACCTGAGCTTAAAAGCCTGAAGCGCTTCATAAAGCCTGAGGATCTCTGGCCTGAAGGCTATGCCGACGTACAGCCTTACGGCGTAAAGAAGCCGCTTCCGGAATCCTGGATGGCCCGAACCATAAATCATATGGAGGAGAAGGCGGGCCCCTACGAGCTGTTTTATGACGCGGTCGATCCTAAGTCTCTCATCTATAAAATAAACGCAGCGGCGGCATATGACATCAGACTGACAATAAACAGGTTGCGGCAAGGCAAGCCTTTCTACAGCAGCATGTCGGAGCGCTTCTGCAGCGGATACCTTATCTGGAAGCTTGAAACCGCGTGGCCTCAGATTTACTGCGCGCTGATTGACTACTACCTGGAGCCGGGGCAGCCCTATTACGCCGTCAGGCGGGCTTACGCGCCGATTCATGCTTCCATTGATTTGCAGGATCACGTGTATGTTTGGGGAACTAATGATACTTTGCATGACTTTTCGGGCGAACTGAAAGTCGAAATATATGATATAGAGGCGGAGAAGCTCACGCATGAAAGATCATTTCCTGTGGGAATCCCCGCAGGAGATTCCTTGATTTTCAAAAATCTCGACGAGCTGGGGCAGTTCAACCGCACATCGGTCATTCACGCTGCATTAATAGACGCTTCGGGCGTTTTCGTGGACGAGGATTTTCAGTATGTAAAGCCCGAGCGAAAGCTGACATTCCCAGAGGCGAAGCTTAAGCTTGAGAAGGCGGGCGAGCGGCTTCTACTTATAAGTTCAGATCGCTTCGCCCGTTCGGTAGAGCTTTCAGGAAACGACGGCGGAGACGCTTTCGGCTGGCATTTCGAAGACAATTACTTTGATTTGATGCCGGGGCAAAAAAAATACATCCGGATTTTGGGGAGGCACAGTTCAGGAAGAGCAAGCGCGAAGGCGTTTTACTCTGCGCATGCCGCAACCGTAGAACTGCCGTAGGGAGGCGCAAATGACAATCTATTTCCAAAGGGCGGATGGGATATCTCCGCAGGAAGCCTTCGGCGTGAAGATATTGACGAGCTCGCTTAAGATAAAGGGCGTCCCCGTTTACGAGGAGCGCATATCAAAGTACAGCGCGGCGTCTTCAGATGAAGACGCGGCCGTCGTCCGACTGCAATCCGAGAAAGAAAGAACGCTTCAGCCGGAAGGCTATTCCATACGCCGCGTCGGCCGAACCGTGCATCTTTTAGGCGCGGATCCGACAGGGGCCATGTACGGCTTGATGGAGATTGCTGAAAAGTCGCAGCATTGCGGATGGGATGAGATCTCCGATTGCGACGGGAGCCCATTTTTAAAAATGAGGGGCGTCAAGTTCAATCTGCCTCATAATGCCTACGCAGAAGGGGAAATTTTCGAGAAAAACCGAAAAATCGTTGAAGATAAGGACTTCTGGCTGGATTTTATTGATTTTCTAGCCAAGAACCGCTACAACTGCCTCAGCCTGTGGACGGAAAACCCTTTTGAGGTCATGATCAGGCTGGATAAATATCCTCTAGCCACAAAGCTTTCTGACTCTGAATTGGAAAAAAGCAAAGAGCTTTATAAATTCATCTTTCGCCACGCGAAGATGCGCGGCATAGAGACTTACATCATTACCTGGAATCTGCGCATCTCTAATGACATAGCTAAAGGGCTGGGCCTTCCCGCTGAGATTGGAAGCATGAATCATGACAGAAAAAGCATCAAGCTAAGGCAGCAGCAGGAAATCATAAAAGATTATTTCCGAGAGGCGGTAAAAACGCTTGTGCTCACATATCCAGAGCTTACGGGAATTGGAACCTCCAATAGCGAGGAGCTGGATGGAAGCGCGAGGCAGAGGGAGCAGTGGGTGGCGGATACCTATCTCGCCGCGCTCAAGGAGCTGAATTGCTCCATCCCGTTCATCCACCGCACAAACATGAGCAGCGGCTCCATAGCGCAGGATATGTTTCTCAGCCAGTATGAGTGCGATAAAAAATATGTGAGCTGGAAATACTCCAACGCCCATATGTACTCCCACCCGCTGCCAGCTTTCGAAGAGCTCTTTGGCGCCTGGGGCAGCCAGGATATGAGCAAGGTGAAAGTGATTTACACCGTTAGAAACGATGATTTTCACAACTTGCGGGGCTGCAGCCCAGACTTTCTCGCCGCGTACTTCAAAGGCATGAAAAAGCCTTATGTAGAGGGCTTTTACTGGGGCGCGGACGGATATCTGTGGGCGGGCGAATTCCAGCATGTCAAGCACAAGCATGTGAATTGGAAATACTCCTTCGAGAAGCACTGGATGCAGTTTGAAATGATCGGACGGCTTAGCTACGATCCATCGCTTGAAAGCGATATATGGATTCGCAAATTCACATCCCTCTACGGCGGGAAGGCGGGGCCGGCAGTTTTTTCCGGCTTGTGCGCGGGCGTAAACATGCTTTGCGCGGTCAATCGCTTGATTTGGCTGGATTATGATTTCCAGTGGCATCCGGAGACGCTCCTTTCAAAAAAGGGCTTCAGGAGCATTCTTGACTTTATGGATTCTGAAGCTATGCCAGGTACAGGATGCATCAGCATAAAGGGTTCGGTTTCGGGGAAGCTGTCCGGCGAGCGCCTTGAAGGTGAAAATCTTGAAGATATACTTGAACTGCTTGACAAAGAGCTTGGCGTCCTTGACAGATGCGTAAGAATCGTCAAGAATGCGGGCAAAGCGCGCGGGGAATTGGAATGCGTCTTTTTGGATATGCAGGCCTGGGCCGCGCTGGGCGGCTACTACCGCTTGAAATTCAAGGCGGCCGCCGCGCTTTTAACTTATGCGGAGACAAGGGAGCAAAATCTAAAATCCGAGGCTGTCGTTTATCTGGAGCAAGCTCTATGCCTGTGGAAGGAATTGTCATTGATAGGCGCCTCGCATTATCTTCCATACCGCATGGCGAGAGTTGATCAGACCTTTGGATGGGGCTACTATATTGATGAAGTCGAAGAGGACATAACTAGAGCGCTGGAATTTCAGCCGCGCTGAAAATTACGCTAATGGCATTAGAAAGGAATGAAAGCTTCGATGAAAAGCATCCCGATGCAGATTCCATACGGCGCGGTGTACTTTCGCAAGTCCAATCCTCCGAAAGAGGATTGGGCGAGGGACTATGCCCAGGCGGCAAGGGACTCGAACAATATATTCAGGCACTGGTTCATGTGGGGCGGCATAGAGGTAAAGCCGGGGGTTTTCGACTGGGGCGATTATGACAGGCAGATGGAGCTGGCAGAAGAAAACAATATTAAAGTGATAATAGCTGAGATTTCCACTTCTATTCCTGAGTGGCTGCATCACGGTCATCCGGAGCTCCTGCACCGGAGCGCTGACGGAAGGCGCCCTGACAGCGTTGTAGGAGCAAGCAGCGCAACGGGCGGATTTTGCGGCGGACTGTGCTTGGACAATGAAGAAGGCCGCAGACATACAGAGCGCTTTTTGCGGGAGCTTGCGGGAAGGTATAAAGGCAGCCCGGCTCTTCTTGGATATGATGTTTGGAATGAATGCAGCGTTTCGCACAATTTCTGCCACTGCGAGCATACCGCGAGAGTTTTTCGCGGATGGCTGAATAAGAAATACGGCTCATTGGACGCGCTTGCCAAGGCATGGCGCCGATACAGCTATACCGAATGGGAGCAGGTGAAAATCCCTTCTTCTTTATACCTTGCCCCGGAGTGCTTGGATTGGCTGGATTTTAAAAAAGAAAACGCCTACAGGCAGTTCGAATGGCGGATAGGGATACTTCGAAGCGTTGACGAAGAGAGCCTGATATGCGCCCATGGCATGGCGCTCAGCCTAGAGAACATGGCTGACGGCGCTTCCGATGAATGGCTTGCGGCCAGGCTTGTAGATGTATATGGACTTACATTTGTGCAAAGCCGCAAAGGCGCTGCGGCGTGGAAGCAATTTCAAGCGGTGGATTTGACGCGCTCCGGCTCGAGGGGAAAGACTTTTTGGCATGCCGAGGCGCAAGGAGGCCCGCTGTGGCTGCAGCCGCAGCTGCCTGGACGTCCAAGGGAGGATGGTCGTATAACATCTCCTTCAGACCTGAGATTTTGGAACATGACATCCTTGTCGGCTGGAGCTCGCGGCATTTTATATCCTCGCTGGCGTCCGCTGCTGGACGGCCCGCTTTTTGGAGGATTCGGCCCGTACGCAATGGATGGGAGGCCCACTCCTTGCTCCGAGATGGCTGGGAAAATAGCGGCTTGGTGCAATAATCCCGCTCAAAGGGATTTAATGAAAGCTTCGCCGGTAAGAGGAGAGCTGGGACTGGTTGTTGTTCCAGAGTCGCAAAGCATAAGCCTGCTTTTGTCAAGGGGCGGATCGCTTGACAATTATAAGTTCATGGCCTCCGGCATATACAAATGCTTCTTTGATATAAACATCCAAGCCGACTTTGTGCATATTGACGATATAGACGACTACGAATACCTGTACCTGCCATATCCGCTGATGCTGAATGCACAGAGCGCAAGAAAGATTGCCGATTGGGTGAAAAAAGGCGGAAGCCTTGTATCAGAAGGATGTCCCGCATATTTTGGAGATCTTGGAAGCGTTGGGGCCATCCAGCCTAATTCAGGGCTTGATGAAGTATTCGGCGTGCTCCAGGAATATGTGGAATTCACGCCTGATTTGCTCATGGATTTCTCTTTCGACTATAACGGCCGCAAGGTGTATGGCTCGGAATATATTCAGACTTACCGCCTGACTGGCGCAAAGCATCGCGCGAAGATGGACGGCGGCAGGATAATTGCCGCGGAAAACAGCTATGGAGAAGGATCGGCGACGCTAATTGGCACCTGCCTGTCAAAGGGAAGCTTCGATCATCAGGATTCGGAGGCGGGAAGCTTAATTGAGGGGATATTTAAGGAGAAAGGCCTCGAAAAGCATGTGGAAGTAGACTGCAATGAAGTTAAGGTGCGCTTGCATAAACTGGAAAACAGGCTTTTCGCCTGGGTTCTCAACCCGACGAATGCTGTGAAGAGAGTGGAAATTTCATTTGCGAGCCATTGGAACTTTAAAGGCGTTGGGAAAATCCATTGGGCCGGAGGAAAGCTTGAAGAGCATGGAGGCGGATTGCTTGAAGCGGAGATCAATGCGAAAGACTTGATTATCTTTGAGATGAACGCCGGCCTGGAATAATTTCATTAAAAGAGTCTTTATTGACTCGCTCTATTGATATACTAGTAGCATTTGATGAAAAGCGGTATATGCATCACTGCATCTACTCCGTCATGTCATTCCTCAGCGCGGGGGTGATATCCAGCTACTGGGGGAAGATCGGCACTTTGGATATGCTTGGGGATCTGATCACCTCGAACCAAGTCTTCCAAATCAGCGGCATCCTGAATGATTTGGATGCGTCGTTTACAAGCCGCCTGGATCCAAGGCTCTCCCTCAAACAGCTTCTTGGAAAAAGCCTTGATGCATACTACTACTCCTTAGCGGTTCAGGCAGGATGCCTGACATTCGAAAAAGCATCGGATGATCCGAAGTCCAGTGAATACAAACTGAAGATCCCAAACTTAGAGTTGCAGAATGTGTGGAGCGACTATATCATCAATACAGTTATGAGCGAAAAGGATAAGGATCTGGACAAGGTCTTCTCCCGCATAGCTGACACGGAGGTTTTCAATGATCAACTCGCCGCATTCATAAGCAATCAGCTGTCATACTTCGACTTTCATGAGCAGCTGGAAAAGACGTATCATGTGTTCATATTCGGAATGGCGGCCGCTTTGGGGTACAAATGCCGCTCTAACTTGGAAAGCGGATTGGGGCGGTATGCATTGATCGAGGCTCCTGAATTCACGGCGATAATAGAATTCAAGCTTTCACCTGATTAAAGCGCGGAAAACATGAAATCCGCTTCCTTGAGGGCGATTGGCCATTTCTGTCGGAACAGTTCCGAATAAATACAGACTTGCAGCCTGACTGGCGCAAAGCTGGACGGCGGCAGGATAACTGCCGCGGAAAACAGCTTTGGAGAAGGATTGGCAACGCTAATTGGAACCTGCTTCTCAAAGTGAAGCTTCGATCATCAGGATTCGGAGGCGGGAAGCTTAATTGAGGAGGCATTTATAGAGAAAGGCCCCGAAAAGCAGAGCCGCATTCGGCTTAGAGCTTATCCGTAAATAGGCGGAAGGATTGTTTGGAGTCCCTTATTTGAGGAAAAGCTCTTAAGTAAATCAAACCCAAGGGTTGCAAACTTCCAAAAGCGCCATCAAACTCAAAGGCCATGCAAAAAGCTGACGCATCTGTTGCGCCAGCTCTTTGCATGGCTTAAGTTTAAGTAGAGTCAGGGATTAAGCAAGCCTCTACGCGTTCTTTTATTCTCTTGGATTCCAAAGTATGGCTTCTTCAACAGGATCCACATGCTCATCACTGACTTGCAAATCGCATTCATAGATTTCACTGGGCTGATTATTGGGTTGCTCATATATGATTTGGGCATGGTAGCTGCCTGTCAGCACATGATCAAACACAGCATATCCATTTATGGTTGTGTAAATGACGCGATCACCGAGAATCACTTTCGCTTGGCAACCATTTATGAGATCTATCTTTACAAGCACATTATATGACTTCAAGTTAGGATCAAGCGCAGAGGAATCAACAAAAGCCTCGCCGCAATAGACATTGACAGCGGCATCTCCTGTAAGCTTCAACTTTCCGCTTGAGAGATCAGCTGAAAAGACGCCGTTTTTTGGCGTGACCTCCATTGCAATTTTCTGGTATCCTGTCTCTTTGGACATGCATTCCACTTTGAAATGGCCGTCCGATTCTATGGAGAAGAGGTTCCCAGGATTCGCATTTCCCCTGAACACGCTGTCGGTCGGCAGCCCTTCTACTTTCACATAGGAGTTTTCTGTCGCCATAGACACATCCTTTAGCATATTGGCAGACACCCTGTACCCATCCACAGGCAGGCGGAACAACCGGTTTGACAAAGGCGAGCCGCTCTTCACCACTGTCTCCATCGCCCCAGGAATATCCTCGATGCTTACGTTGCCGCTGTTTACGATGGAAATATCATCACAGTTGTTATGCGGCGGATACCCCTGCCTTTAGGCATGAGGAGGAAGCCGCATGCTTCTTTCTGTCAGCGTTGCTTTTCGCTTCTCCAGAGGCTTGAGCTTCTTACAGCTGATTCCCGC
>JAISZB010000152.1 GCA_031269465.1 Clostridiales bacterium
ATACGATAATCAGAATATGCCGTTTTGAATTCATATATGCACCTTATTTTGAGCTTTATTATCAACTTGAGTTGTGCTAAATGCCGATTCGGAATTTCGCACGCTGAATAATCAAGCTCTAAATTAGGAACTTTAGAGTGCAAATCTGTATAACAAGGCCATTCATTGAAACTCGTTCATTTTAAGCTTAATCAAATGCTCCAGATGCTCATCCATTTTTTCGTCTGTATGAAATTCAAATCCGAAGTCCCTCTCTATCTGCGATACATCAATCGGAAGAGTTTTAGCCTTTGGAATCCCTTTATCAATAAATCTGATCTCGCTTTTCGATCCCGCAAGCTCCGCCGCCCTTTTCGCTATATCCCCCCACTGCCTGAAGTCCTTGCTTACTCCAGTGTAATAATTGCGGTCAACGTCAGAGGCGATGACCGCCGCGAAGATCTTGGCCAAATCGCCGGCCCAGATAAACTGAGTGCCGTCGTTTTCCGCAAATTCCAAGTCTTCTCCTCTGACGACGCTTGCAACCATATTTTTTATCTTCTTGTCAGAGTAGATGAATCCGCCCTCCACAGCGGGGTTTCCGAAGGTATAGCCTGGACGGACCGCATTCACCTTTATGCCGTGCTTAGCCCCTATAGCCATGAGATAAGCTTCTGCCGAAGCTTTGGTCGCCCCGTAACTGTCAGCCGGCTTTACGCAGCCGCTGTCGATTGTAGCAGCTGATCCGAACGCGGCTATTGAAGATGTGTATATAATCCTGCTCACGCCTGCGCGCGCCGACGCCTCAAATAGCCGAACTGATGGAAGGGTTTCATTGAAAAGCATCTCCGTTGGCGTGTCTCCCCAGGCCAAAGCGACATGGATTAAAGCGTCATGGCCCTTCAAGCCTTCGGAAAATTTTTCGCTCTCAGCCATCGCGCCTTGTACGAAGGCAATCTTCTCGCGGTTTAGAAAACCGGACACTTTATTAGGATTTCTGGCGTAAATTGTAATCTCATTTCCGTCTTCAAGAAGCTTTTCGACTATGTATGAGCCTATGAATCCGGTTCCTCCTGTAACAAAAATCTTCATTTCATCCCCCCTAACCTTCCTTTTAAAGCTTCTGCTACCCTTTTACGCTTCCAAGCACAAGGCCCGCAGTAAAGTATTTTTGCAAAAATGGATACACAGCGAGAATCGGCACTGTCGCAAGGAAAAGCTGCGCCGCGTTTGCAGTCCTGGAATTGACGAGAGCAAGCATCGTCATCAATTCGCTGTTTAAATTCGACGTGCTTCTGAAAAACTGCTCCGGATTCGTTACCACTGTTTGTAGGTAGCTTTGGAGGGGATAATGATCCGTCGCATTCATGTATATAAGTCCGTCGAACCAGCTGTTCCAATGCCCGACAAACGAAAACAGCGTAACTGTAGCGATGGTTGGCGTTGAAATCGGAAGCACTATGTGAATCAGAGAGCGAATGTGAGTCGCCCCATCCATATACGCAGCCTCTTCAAGCTCCGCGGGAAGGCTTCGCATATAGTTCATGACGACAAGCATGCTGAATACCGGAAGCGCTCCGGGTATCACCAACGCCCAAAGCTTGTCCATTAGTCCGGTGTAGCGCACCATCATATACGATGGAATGAGCCCTCCGGAAAAAAGTATTGTCAGGACAAAGTACCAGGACAGCGCATTCCTTCCTCTGAACTGCGACACCGGCTTGGAAAGCGGGTAAGCCGTCATAACGATGAGCATGACGTTTACCGCGACTCCGAGAATCGTCCTCCTTAAAGACACGCCTAAGGCGGTGGTAAAGGCGGAGCTTTTCGTGATGAACTCGTAGGCGTTAACCGTAAATCCAACAGGCCAGAATACAACCTCTCCGGAAGTCACCGCTATCTTGCTTGAAAAAGAGATCGCAAGCACATTTATAAATGGCAAGATGCAGATGAAGGCAACCATCAATAAAAATATAGAGTTCGCTACCGAAAATATCCTGCCTGGCAAGCTCTTTTTGACTTTCATTCCAGTCAGCCTCCTTAGAATATTCGATAGCCAGCGAATATGTCAGCCATTTTATATGACGCGAGAATAAAAACAAGCGAAACTCCAGATTTTATCAAGCCCGCTGCTGTTGATACGGCATACTTGGTCTGCTGAATCCCCAGCCTGTAGACGAGGGTGTCAAGTATATCGCCTGTAGGGTAGACTGAGGGGCTGTACATATTGAAAATCTGCTCAAAACCGCCATTAAGGATATTGGCCATGGATAGGACTGACATGAGTATTATTGTGCTTGTTATTCCGGGAAGCGTTATATGAATCGTCTGCTTTAAGCGATTCGCCCCATCCATCACAGCCGACTCGTACAGCGTAGGATCAATTGAAGTAAGAGCGGCTAAATAGATGACAGATCCGAATCCAAAACCTTTCCATATATCCGTAAAAATCATCGCGGCCGGAAACCATTTAGGATCTCCGATGAAAAACGGCGCTTTAAACCCCAGAAATGATATGAATTTGCCTACTATGCCGTTTGAAGGAGACAAAATGTCAATGAAGATGCCTGAGAGAATGACCCAAGACATGAAGTTCGGCAGGTAAACCATTGTCTGCAGGATTCTCTTGAAGAATTTATTGCCTATCTCGTTTAAAAGCAAAGCGAAACTTACCGGGACTATTATTCCGCCTATTATCTTAAAGACAGAAATAAGTATAGTGTTTCTAATCACGCCTCCGAAATTTGGAAGCGCCAAGAGCGTCTTGAAGTTTCCAAAGCCAATCCACTCAGATCCAAAAAGGCCCTTGGTAGGTATGAATTTTTGAAACGCGATTACAATTCCAACCATCGCGCCGTAGCTGTAAATGCCTACAATAACGACAGCGGGAAGAACCAGCAGGTAAAGCGGGAGCTCCCTCATCATCCGGTTGCCGCCTTTGGCCGCAACCGCTGAACTCTTGGCCATTTGCTCTTGCCCCCCTTCCAATAAAGGGATGATAGAAATGCGTCTTCGCATATCCCTTGACGCATATCCCATTTTTCATTTTGTTTTAAGTTTCCGCTTTAAAGCGGGATTATTTTGCTTTAAAGCGGAAACTTTGCATGAAAAAGAGTGTACTTAGGAACCGTTCAAAGATATGAAGGCCATACAGAACTATGAATGCAGCGGTGATGCAACCATATATAGCGCAAGTTGTATTTGAGCGCGTCCTTATCCTCATATGAAGCCGCCTGTTTTGGAGCTTGATTTTACAGCGAGCGCGAATTGCCGATATGGTCATTTCTCACCGCTCAATGGATAATCAACAAAAAAGGAGCCTTGAATGAAAATCGGTATATGCCAATATAGGCTTAAAAAGCCATTGCGCGATTATTTTACGTCTTCGTCATATTAAGCATCTTTAATGGATTGCCTGCCTTTTATATCTACACCCGGATATGCTTTAAGATCCTGCGGGATAAAGCGTCTCAAGCTCGTCTATGATGCTCTGGCCGCCCGCTCCAAGCCAGCTCTTCCAAAAATCGTCGACCTTGCTCGCGTCTCCTGTCAGAATCACCTCTGTGAATATCTGCTTTTCCAGATCCGTAAGTATTGATTGATACTCCACTTGAGATTCTGGGAGGTTTGCGCCTATGATATTTTGAACCAACTTTCCGTTTGCGTCATAATCGTCAAGGCATATCGCGACGGATCCTCCGATATTGTATTGCCCCCAAAGCCCGTAAGCCTCTGAATCTCTTAAAGTCCCGTCATTGAACGCTTTGACCTTCGTATAGTGGTTCAAGAGCCTTGCTGGCAGGTCGTCCGCGTTTCCTGTCCTTAAGGCTTCAACAATAATCGGACCCCACACCGGCTCTTGAGGTTCAGTAAGGACTACAGGGCTGAAACGGTACTGCTCGTCGTCAGCATAGATGGAGCTGACCTCAGGGGTCATCCACATGTTGTAGACGCTTGAGAATACATTGCACATCATGACAAAAGCTTCGGGATGAGCGCTTTTTGAGTTTACGAAAAATATTTCTCCGCCGGCGTTGTTTCCTATTCCGACTTTTACGTCGAATCCTTGAGCACTCGGTATAGGATACGCGTGAGAAACGACGTCATCCGCTTCAAGCACAAGGTTCCAAGGAAGCCATGTACCCCACTGGCGGCCGAAAGCCATGCCGATCTTTCCCGCGGCGATATCTTCCTGAAGGACGTTTCCATCTTTTACAGTGAACTCCGGATCAATGATTCCTTCAGAGTAGAGTTTGTTGAGAAACAGCAGCCCGTCCTTTACGCCCGGCTCAAGGTAAGAGTTTGTTATCCTGCCGTCAGATCCCCTGTAGTAGAACCCGTCGTTGGCGTCCGCAGGCGCCCCGTAAGCGTCGAATACTCCGTAAATGGTGCAATAGTCGGAAAGAAGATCCTTTGAAAGCCCAAGCCCGTAGGTATCATCTGCGCCGTCTAAATCAGGATCGTCATATGTAAATGAGCGGGCTAATTCATATAGTTCATCCATAGTAGTTGGGGCTTCCTTGTTCAAGTTCTCCAGCCAGTCGTCTCTAATCCACAGCAGAATTCCTCCTGCGCGGTTGTCGTTGAAAAAGCTGATTCCATGAAGCCTTCCGTCAAAGCTCGTATATTCGAATGAGCCTGGATAGCGCACTTGGCAGTCCAGAAGATAATCGCTTGCATATTCCGCGAAAACATCCGTTATGTCAGCGACATAGCCCGCTTCATAAGCCTGCTTGAAAAGAGAGTACTGATAGGCGTGGATTATGTCAGGAAGATCTCCTGAAGCAAGCTGCAGGTTCAGCTTGTCGTTGTAGGCCCCGGAGGTGCCGTCTGCGGAAAAGGCCACTGTAAGGTTAATTCCTAGCTCCTCCAGATATTTTCTCGACCAGATGTTGTTTTCATAGGTATCCCCGTTCTTGAACTGCTGGACGGCCGATGTAGTGACAGCCCAGGACATGTCTATCGGAGGATCGAACTTTTCCAGCCTCCCCAGCATATCCAGCCTCTCCGAATTATTAAGATCTTCCGCTTTTACGGCCTCCGTTTTCTTTGCCTGCTCTGATGGAGCCGCCTGGACGGCAGGCTCCGCGGAAGTCGCGGGAGGACTGGAATTGCCGCTGCAGGCGGGCTGAAGCAGCATTGAGGCTAATGCGGCTAAAACCAAGGTAAATCTTATTGCTTTCACATAGAACACTCCCTTTAAATTCTTAGAATAGAGAATTTAATAAAGCAAAAGCTGTCTCAAGCGATTCAAACCAGGACGGTTTGATGGTTCCTGCCCTAGAGCCTTTCAGTCCTGTACAGTCAAGGGATAAACCAGGCAGTTCATGCGAATCGGCCGCTGATCATTTACGAATCTTTCTGGATTCTTAAAATTCTTTCCGACACATCTTCCAGCGCAAGCACATATGGGTGGCTGTAAATTCTCTTAAGCCTCTCCTCGGGGTTGTCCTCCTCAAGCCAGCGAGTGTGCCACACATCAAACCACAGCCACGCCAGCTTCTTTCCAATCAGCTCGTCCGGGTCAGGAATGGCGCCGCATTCATGAAGCGCAATCGGCATTGGCTTTTTTGTGATATTTTGAAGCCTAAGCCAGGCGTTTTCATGTATTGTGAACTTATAAGTATCGGAACCGATTATATCGACATAGCCGTCTCCAGGATACCAGCCGTCAAGCACGTAGTCAGCGTAGCCCAGAACCCAGATGAGGTTCTTGAGGCCAAAATGGCTTGAGAAGCGATCATGCATTAGCTTCCAAAGCTTAATGAAAGCTTCGCCGCCTCCCTTGCCCCACCAAAACCATCCCCCGTCGAATTCATGAAAAGGCCTCCAGAGAACCGGGACATTCTCTCTTTGAAGCTTTAAAAGCGCCTGCGCTGCTTCGTCCATTTGCCTAATCATGCCCTTAAAAAGGCTTGATGTTTCATCCATTAAGAGTCCGAAGTCGACATTCTCCTGGCTGGACTTGTATCCAACTCCGTCAGGCGGCGCGCCCCAATGCCAGCAGATAGTGGGAATGCCCCCTTTGCGCCACCATTTCGCCGCTCGATCCGCCGCGTGTTCAAAGTCGCCGTCAATAAAATCCAAGCCGCGAATTGCCGGATATTTTCCCGTCCTCTCAAAAACGGCTTTCATTTCCCTCTCATGGTCTCCATGCGGGCATTCCTGCTGGCCGGAAAGTATATGGCGCCCGAAAAGCTCAAACAGATAATCGTATAGCTCCTGCGCGACAGGCATGGCATAAGGCGTGCAAAGCTTATGCCCTTTGCGCAGGGAGGCCTCATAATCCTTCGGCAGATTCGCCAGCAAATATTTCTTGACGTAAACGCCGAAGTATTCAGTCGGCTCATTATCCCAGCCCTTTATAAGGCAGGGACCCGCAAAGGGATGGAAATCCCAAGCCGTAAAGTGAAAATTGTTCCTGTCAATCCAATTTAAGACCCTGTTCATCCATTCAGCGCTTTTTAGCTTTTGCGCTCCTTCGCGAGGTCTGGCATTGTCTCCATAGTGCCCGAACTCTCCGATTATCACAGGATGCTTCCTGGCGGGCTCAGTTATATGCTCATCCCATTCAAGCGGCTTCCATGGGTAAACATGCGCGTCGTAGATTATATTTTCTCCTGCTATCCCGTATCCTTGCGAGAGCCCCTTCAGGCTGAAAGCCCAATCCAAGCCTCCGATAACCATTATGTTTCCGGCGCCCGAAGCTCTCACCGCATCCGCGAGCCTCTGCAACCCCGCAGTCGCATACGTCACGCCGACTTTTTCATGAGTCCCGGGATTTTCGAATATTTCAAAAACTTCTCCGCCGTTTTTCCAGACATCCCATGACACATCGTGCGGCTCATTGTATAGGCCGAATAAAACTGCGGGATGATCCTTATACCGCCTTGCCGCATCCTCAAAAAACTTCAGGGAATTCAAATCCGGCATGCAGTGCTGGCCAATATGGGATCCCCAAACATTCATGTCGCTCCAATGCAGATCCACTATGGCATATTTGCCGAGGTTGTATAGAGCGTCAATGATTCCATCGATTTTCAGCCTGTACAGTGCGCCTGAACGATCCGCTTCTTGCTCGGGGCCAAACCCGAACCACCGATCCTGCGAGATCGGAAGCCGTATAACATTGCATCTCCAGTTGCCGCACGCATGCAAAACATCGTCAAATATCCTCTCATCCAACGCGTCAAACTCCAAGCCGCAACGATTCACCCCTAGAAGCCTTGTTATCTCTCCGGCAGAGTTTATAACCAAGTTTCTTTCGGTGTGAAGCTCCAAGCTCTTCGCTTTTTCCATCAAGCACCTCCCAATGGATTCTAATGGGCATGCATTAGCAGGACGGCGCATGCGCCTGCCGGATGCTCACGCTTAAAAGCCTCCAACAATCATTGGATCCCCTGCCATGGCTGCTTCTCTGATTCAATCGCAGTATACGGGTTTTGCTCTGCCTTTATCAGCACTTGCGTCAGGTATGTGTCCTGCACTGCGTCATTGAAGCTGTAAGGCGCCTCGCCTGTCTCCAGGTAAGATTTCATATTAGATATCATCGAAGCCACTCCGATTGACTGCACATGGCGGCCAATGTATGGGTTTTCAAAAAGAATCTTGTCTCCCAATGCTATATGCAAAAGCTCCCCTCCCGACGATACGCTTTGAAACATGCTTTTCATCGGACGATTCCCTGCATCCATAAACCATATGTCCTCGTCTTTGATCTCGCCTCTGCTCCCTTGAACGATCATAGTGCGCGAGCGGATGATAGACCAGTACTGCGCTATTGAAAAGTCATAAAAGCCGACTTTTCCGCTTTCAAACTCCATTATGACGTGGGATCTTCCCGCAGTTTGCTTGGAGCCTGAGAAATCTGGATTTCCATTCTTGTCCTGAGTAATTGACAGAGGAAAGAGGTATTCTTTCCCTATCATTTTGACCTGTTCAAATCTAGCGTTCAAAAACAGCCTCATCATGCTAATCGCATGATACTGATGAGTATTAGAAACGCTTATGCTGTGGACGTCTCCAATATACCCTCGCTTCACCGCCTCTAGCTTGGCGGCGAATCCGGGTTCCGCGAAATAGTTCTCCGCCACAAGCATTTTAACTCCGGTTTTCTGCTGAACCTCCCACAGTTCCTGAGTTTCTTCAAATGATTCGGCAGGCGGCGTTTCAGCCAAAACCGGAAAGCCGTTCTTCAAGGCGTCCAACGCCACCTTCCCAACATCCGGCCTGTTATTGACCGCAATGATGAAATCGGGTTTGGAGCTGTAAAGCTCATCCATGCTTGTCGTCACAGGGATGCCGTACTGCGATTTGAACCTTGCGGCTTTCTCTTCAGATCGAAAGCGCATGAACGCCAATTCGAATTTATCCGACAGGGCGTTAATTGCGTTGACATACAAGAGAGAGCGAGAACCAGTCCCTACAATTGCAACCTTTGCCTTTGCCATAAGGAGCCTCCTTTGGGATGTTATACCGCTTTTCATCAAATGTTCCTTTTTTTGTTGATTGCCGGTATAAAGTGAAAACGCTTTCAAAGCTTTGGTGTGATAACAGCACAAATGCATGCCTTCATTGATTTTCAAATTATACCGCCAATATCGGCTTCGCGCTAATTTGCATAATCAGACCTCCAATCGCATCTTGCATCTTTTGGGTGCAAATCAGCAAGCGAACGCATGAATGCGCCCTTCATTTTAGAGGCTCATCGCCCATCCAGCCTCCTTTATAAGCACTTAGGATTCTGAAATTCTTTAACTATTATGTTTAAAGTATAGCACTGTAAAAACGTATTTACAAGTAATATTTTCAATTTTTATAAAAACTTCTTTTTTCCCTTCGTGATAAGTTCCTCATCTGTTAAGCTGAGTTGATTCAAAATGTCTCTCCCCCTTCTGAAATGAGAAATGATCTTGCTTCGCATAGCCATCCCATTTACGCTTAAGCGCAGCGTTTGCTCTAACTTGCGCGCCTTTTGGCGGATTCTATCCTGCTTTGCAGAGCAGGGCTGGGCCAGCGCAATTGAACGAAAAAATCCGCCTAGCTTTTCGGGAGGCGGACTTTTTGCTGCCGTAATTCAAAATGGGCTTTATGAAGCATTTTAATGCGTATCATATACTGATCAGCGAGCGCGAAATGCCGGTATCACTCGCACTCGCTGTATAATCAAGCTCCAAATGAAGAACTTTCAGTGCAAATCAGTATAAAAAAGCGCTTTTGACTGCAAACCGGCATAGCCGTTTATATTGATTTGGGTGCAAATGCGCCTATTCCGCCATTTGAAGGTCAATATACTATAGAAATCTCTCGATTGCCGCGCTGACTTTTTTAGCCAGCACCTCTGCGCCCTTAGGGGTTGGGTGAATATTATCCTCGCTTATGCAGCCATCAATATCATCAATAAGCTCTGCAAACAAGTCATTCAATTCCAACGCGCTCTCAGCCGCTACGCCTTTTATTACTTCATTGTATCTTTGCATTTCCAAATGATCGCCGCCTTTGACGGGGGTAGTGGAGGCGATTATAATCTCAATCTCTTTTCCGTAAAGCTTCCTTAAAACATCAACCGTCCTTTTCAGAGAAGACGCGTATTCCTCCGGCGAGGAAAAGTGACGCCCCAACTGATAATCATCTCCCAGATCCCAAAGGCCGCAGTTCCAATGAACTATATCAGGATCCGGCATAAAAGGCGCCCAGAAACGCAAAGAATTAAGCGTATAGCCTGACCAGCGCCCATTCTCCATCGGGCCGAAAACATTGGCTTTGCCTTTTAGCGCCTCCTTGACTAAAGGCTGGTACACCATTCTGATTGAATCTCCAAGCAGCAGTACATTTTTCATGCAAAGCCTCCTCGCGATCTTTAACCTCTTTATACTGATGCGCAGTCAAGCGAGCCGATTTTAGCGCGGGATTATTGCGAAATGCCTAAATCTGCATTTCGCACTCCATTGCATGCTGTTTTGCGTTTATTATACTGATTTTCATTTGAAATTACCTTTTTTGGCGCTAGATTATACAGCGGCGATTGATGTAGGCATTTGGCGCCACTCAGTGGATAATCAACAAAAAAGGGGATATTAGATGAAAATCGGTATATTTGGGCTTGAGAGCACAGCGTATCCATGGAGAGTCCAAGCTGAACTCAGCGCATTTGACTGCAAATCGGCATAAAATCCAGCCCCAAAGCCTAAGCTTGCGCCTAAAGCTTGCGCGGATCTATGCTGATTATCGCCTTCTCCGCGGCAAGCTTAGAAAACGGCCCGGCTATTCTTAAACCGCCAGCCTCATTGCCGCAAAGATCAGAGGAAACCCTATCGTCCGCCTTAACTGCGGGAAGCTCAGTTTGAAGAGAGATCTCCATAGTCAGAGCTTCGCCGTCGATTTCTATATTCATGCCTATTTCGCGCCCCGTTAGATCAAAGCCGCAGAATTCCTGCCATGTTGCAAGATCCAGGCACATTTCCGGTTCAGGGTGCATAACGCGAACATATCCTGGAGGCATTTCGGCATAGGCGTTGCCTTCAACCTCGTTATGGCCGTTCGGAAGAATAATGGCCGCTTCCCCGCAATCATAGAATAAATTGTTGAAAAGCTTATTCTCTCTTGATGTGCCGCCTCTCTTCGGCCATAGCCTAAATGCCGCAGTCTTGGCGAAGTAGCCCGCCTTGTTGCACTTTCCTATGAGATTGTTCACTATGCGCAGCCGATCCGTGCCCTCCAGGTAAATGCCGTAGCCGTTTACGACATCGCTGTCAGTATTTTTGTACCATCCTGAAGATCCAGGTTCGTTGGGAACGGCCTTTTTGTCATACCTGCCTGAAACGTCCCAGATGATGTTGTTGTCTATGAGATTTTCCTTATCGCGAGAGCATTCAATGAAAATATGCTCCCTTGAATCAATCCCGCTTAGAAATACGTTAGACGAAACGCGGTTGTTTTCATTTCCGGCATCCAGCCATAAGGAATCGCAGCCATATGTTTGCTTGAATACATTTCTGCGGATGAGGGAGTCTGCTGTGTCATGAAGCTTTATGGCGCCGGCTTCCCAAGAGAGTTCCATGCGCTGCCATCCTGAGCCGACAAAAAGGTTGTCCTCGATGAGAAGCTTCTTAGCCATCATGCCCGCTATCCCGCATACTCCGACGGATTTAAGGATGTTTCTGCGTATTACGGCATACCCTGAGAGCCTGTCGCTGAATTGATGGCTCCAGCACTCTACCCCGCAGTCTATGCCTGTGGCATTCGACCAGTCTATGATGTTGTCTTCAATAATCCAGTGATGCCCCCTGTAGCATGAGAGCGAACCCCTCTGAGGCACCGGGGCTCCGCCGGCGGCGTGGGCCAATGTCAGGCCTTTGACCTTGATGTATGAAAGAAATGGGATTTTAGGCGCGAAGCACTGCTCCCTGTTGCTAAGCTCAATGACGTGATCCTTGGGATTGGCATCGCCAGCCAAGCGGATATGCACCTTTTGCCCATTCGCTTCCACCCAGTAGGCATTGTCCATTTGGTTCATCATGTTGAAAAGCGGCACTTGGCGCATCGGCTCCCCATCCACGAAAACCATGCCCCTGCGGTTAAGGTAGGTTGTCATATCGGTTTTATCGTATTCAATGAAAAATCTGTCGTGCAGGATATTCACCGCGCAGAATGGGTTGTATCCTTTGAAATCTTCAGGATCAAGCTCAATTTCCCAAATCTTTACGCTCTCCGGCGCGGGGTTGCGGTCGAAGATGCTTCTCAGGCTCCAATCCGTGCTGGGCTTGAAGCTTTCAACCTGAACAGACGCCTTGACAATCACCTTTTCTCCCTCAAAGGCCTCATAGGAAATCATCTTTTCTGGGCTTTCCCCGCCTCTGGCCGGATGCACAGACTCCCGGTAAGTCCCTGCGTGTATTAGTACCCTTGTTCCGGGAAGCGCAGCTTGAGCGGCGGCGTTAATAGTCAGCAAAGGGCTTTCCGGCGAACCGGAATTCGAATCTGACGCGTTCGGACTGCTGTTGTCGACATGAATCTCGCGATCATAGATTTGGCTGGTCTCCCAGAATTCAAACATCTTACCGTCAGGCAGCCTGGCGGTCAGATCTTTTTCAAGCATATAAGCCATCCTTCCCATGCAAGCGGCAATATTTAAAGAATGCCTCGCATATGAAACTGCCTTCTTTAGAGCTTGATTATATATACTGATTTTCATAGAAAATCGCCTTTTTTAGAGCTTGATTATGCAGCGAATGCGAAATGCCGATATCAATCGCACGCTCAGTGGATAAGCAAGCTCTAAAAAGGAACATCGGATGAAAATCGGCATAGCGCCCATTTGGATATACTGATTCGCATTATAAATTGCAATATGCAACAGATGCCATAGGGATGTTTTTCCTCCCCCCAAGCGGAAGACGCTGGAGCAGGGCCGCGCCGCACCTTGAAAGCGTATGGTCAAGATTAAAGACATGCTCATTTGACCGCAAATGGGCGCATGCTCCAGCTCCAAAACAGGCTCTTTAGGCTGCAAATCGGCAATCCTATTCCATTCCGTAAAACCAGGCGGGATCAAAGCCTGCATATGTCCGCGTCATATCATTTACCGGAGTTATCTCAAGCATTATTAAGCGGTTGCAGGGGATGGCGAGGTCTATCCTGTACATCCCGTCCGACTCAAACACTTTTCGCATAGACTGCAGCGGCTCCGACGCCGCCCGAAGGATTTCCACCTGCGTTTTATCCAATGTGCGAGGCTTTCCCATGCAGCTCCAAGCATTCAGCGGGTTTGCGCCGCCGCCCCCAACATCCTTTGAGACGAGCATCGCCCGCTCGCCCAAAGTCGGAAGAAGAATGCTGTATTTTCGCTCTTCTGAGGCTTTCCCGTCTGACACGTCATGCCAGTTG
Source organism: Clostridiales bacterium (assembly GCA_031269465.1). Lineage (GTDB taxonomy): Bacteria > Bacillota > Clostridia > Lachnospirales > WQUN01 > JAISWZ01. The sequence goes on from JAISZB010000152.1 coordinate 12,865, forward strand.
TACCCGATTATCGCATACCTTTCTTCATCCCTAGTCACTATGAGGTTGTCATCGCGGTAAAGCAACTGCTTTCCAGCTTTAGAAAAGAACTCAAACGCGTAAAACACGGGCTTTTTTATCAAGTTGAGGGCCATCAATCCAAATCCGCCGTGAAACTGCGACATTGGCACATCCATTTCCTCGAAAACGTCGCTGAATGTCCAGTATGAATAGGAATCCGCGTATTCGCCCGCCTCGCTCAAAATGCGCGCTATGTAGGCCGCTTGGAATCCAGTGTCGTGCACAGGGCAAAGAGGAGAGTAGGAGCTGTTGAATTCTGTAATATGAAGAGGCAAATCAGCTGTTTTTGGATAGCGCGCCATTATTTCGCGCGTTTCCTTGAGCTCCTCTATCATCACCTGGGGCTCTTTCAGCGACTGATAAGTAAACTGGCCGCGCTGCTCGGGCATATTGGCTGTATAGCAGTGCCGCGTCGCAAAATCCAGAGGAGTGTTGTTTAAAGCGCAGTGCTCAAAGAAAGCGGAAAGCCATTTTTCAGTTTCAATTCCGCATATTGCGGGACCGCCGACTTTGAAGCTGGGATCGGCTTTTTTCACAGCCGCTGCGGAATAATCGTAAAGCTTGAAGTATTCTTCCATCGAACCAGCCCAAAAGGGAATGTTTGGTTCATTCCAAACCTCTACTGGCCATGACGCCGCCTCGTCCCTCCCATATCGCTCGATTAGGTGCGAAAGGGAGCTTGTTACAAGATCCGACCATTTTTCATAGGACGCCGGAGGCGAGACATTGCCTTTCCAGTAAAACACCGTCTCATCGCCGCTTTTAAGCTTATCCGGCATAAAGCCCAATTCTAGGAACGGACGGATGCTGTTTTCAAGATATAAATCCATAACGCGATCCAAGTAGGTAAAATTGTAGACGGGGAGGATCTCTCCGTCCACAGCAAGCTCTCGGTATATGCCCATGTCATCCGAGAACAAGCCGTGCCCTCTGATGTATCTGAACCCTATGCTTTTCTGGACCGCCTTCAAGTGCTCGGCATACTCCCTTTGAAGCGCGAGTCCTATGCGCCCTGTGCCGACGCAAACAGCAGCGTTGTTCTTAAATTCTTTTCCTGAAGGGGGAATGACTATATTTTTTAACATGAATGCCTCCGCATATACCGATTTTCACACTCTCTGTATAATCAAGCTCTAAAAAAGGCAGTTTAGTACGAAAATCAGCAGAGCTGTCGCTAGCATTTTAAGAAGGAGCCTTAGGACTGCCTTTTAGAGTCCTGTGACTCCCACTAAAGGGAACCTTGGGATTGCCACTTAAAGGGAGCCCGAAGGCTCCCTTTTTCATTTCTGAGAAGCAATGAATTCATCAACCTGCCTTTGAGCATCCTCCAAAACTTTATTGACGCCGGCATCCTCCAGCTGCTTCCTTACAGTCGGCCAGTATTCATCATAGTTTACTATGCCTGACGCCAGCGGCGCCATCTGCGTGGAGACAATCGCGGATACCGCGGCAGCTTCAGACTTGACGTTGTCTTGGCTGTAAGCAAAGCCTATCAGGGAAGTAGGAATGCAGCTGTCATTGAACTCCTGCATCTTCTCCCATTTATCCGGAGCTTCATTTACCCAAAGGTAGTCAATCAATTGGCTGCCGCCCATAGCCCATTGCCCGAGGCCCGTATATCCTGAAGTCTCCGCTGTGACGCCGTCGGCGTAATCAATTTGATTCTCATTGACCTTTTTGTAATGAACGCCTTCGATGCCCCAATCCAGCAGGTTTTTTACCTCCTTGTCATGGAACAGAAGATCTATGAACATCATGGCGCGTTCTGGATCCTTCGAGGTTCTGTTAATGGCAAGCATTGAAGCCGTCAAATCCATTGAAGATGTATAGTACTGCATGTCATTGTGCGCATAGACCTGAATAAGCTCATACCCCAATTGAGCTGACATTTCCTCAGCTTTTCCGGGTTTTAGCTGCTCCGCCCACATAAATGCCTTTTGAGCTTTTTTCTGAGGCATGCCATCCTGCAGGGTTGCTACATCGTTATTGACATACCCTTTCTTGTACCAGTCTTCAGCCAGCCTCGTCAGTTCAATGGATTCAGGGAACTCGTATGAAAGTTTGACCTTTGCCTCAGGATCAGTCTTCAAATGGCTTATTCCCCATGATACCATCGCTAATAGGTTGTTGGTGAAATACACCGTGTGATCCCCTTGCGTAGAGAGAAGAGGAATGATGCCCGGCTCGTTTTCCTTGATGGTCTTCAGCATCGGCTCAAAGTCCGCAGGCACTTTGACCCCAGAGAAATCGAAGCCGTATTTGTCCGCGAGAGCCTTGTTTACCAGGACTCCCCCTACTCCAAACATGTCTTTTTGCGTAGGAATGGCGAAGATTTCTCCTTTGTATGTAGCTGAAAGCAGATACAGAGGGTTGATATTCGCAGTTATGTTCTTCCCGTATTCAGCGATAAGGCTGTCAAGAGGCAAAAAAGCCTTCTGGGGCACATAATTGTTAAAGTCAAACCCCTGGACGAACATCGTATCTACAGCCTCTCCGGAGGCGATGACCAGCTTCTGCTTGTCCGTATAAGAGTCAAACCAGAAGTAATTGAGTTTTATCGTAGCATTGATCCTATCTGTCAGAAGCTCGGAGAGCTTTTCCTGAACCATAGGCAAATCCTTGACCTGAGGAGCAAGGAAATAGCAGTTTAGCTGATAAGGCTTCAGACTTGCCTCCTGGGTCGCTTGAGCCGCTTGATCCCCCTGAGTCGCCGCCGCTGCGGTTCCAGCCGGAGCATTCTCCGTTTTAGAGGCGCTCTGGCACGCGCTTTGCGCCGCCAGCATTAAAGCGGCTAAAAAAAGAGCGGACGCTTTTTTAAAAGTCTTCATGATACAGCCCCTTCCATTAGTCATTCTTTGACAGCGCCCAGCGTCAATCCTTTTATGAAGTACCTCTGAAAGAACGGATAGGCAAAGACTATCGGGCCTATCCCGATGATAGCCATGGCCATGCGAAGCGATTCAGCCGGAACCTTGGCCATTTCCCCCGAGAAGTTCGCCATGTTCATATTTGCGCTGGAAGACGTCAGGTACTCGATGGTTCTGAGAGCTTGATACATGGCGTACTGGATGTTGTAGTACTTTGCGTCGTTGATGTAGAGCAGGCAGGAATACCAGTCATTCCAATACATCAAGACGGAAAACAGTCCGATGGTTGCAATTGCGGGCGTCGATAGCGGCGCGACTATCCTAAAGAAGATCAAAAACTCGCTTGCGCCGTCCATTCTAGCTGATTCCAGCACTGAATCCGGTATGTTCAGGCGAAAGAACGTCCTGACGACCAAAACGTTGAACGCGGAGACAAGCCCTGGCACGACAAGCATGACGGGATTGTTTATCAAGTGAAAATAGCTGGAGTACATGATGTATGTCGGCACCAGCCCTCCGCTGAAAAGCATAGTGAAGAAAATGTAGAACGAGAAAAAGTTTCGGTATTTAAAGCTCGCCCTGGAAATCGGGTATGCGTAGAGCATGGTCATCAGCACGCTCAGGGCGGTTCCGGACACGCAAACCGCGATTGATACGCCATACGCCCTGAGAATCTTTTCCGGATCCGCAAACAAATAGCGGTATGAAGTAAGCGAGATGCTAGTTGGAAAGAACGAATATCCCCTTTCCACCAGAGAAAGTTCATTGGAAATGGAAACCATGAAGATCAGCAGGATTGGGGAGACGCAAATAAGGCAGTAAGCCGTAAAAATGGCGTTGAATAAAAAGTCGGCCTTGCGCGATATCGCGTTTGAATGATAAGCCCTCCGGATGCGCTCGGATTTCATTTAAACTCCCCCATCAAAACACTCTGTTGTCTTGACTGATCTTGCCGGCGGCCCAATTGGCCGCGATTACCACGAAAAATCCCACCACCGACTGATAGAAGCCGGCTGCGGACGACATTGCGATATCACCCGTAAAAATCAAAGAATTGTAGATGTAGGTGTCAAGAACGTCTGTAGTCGGCTGCAACAGCCCCTGCTGCATGGGCACCTGGTAGAAAAGGCCGAAATCAGATCGGAAAATGTTGCCAAGAGCCAAAAACGTCGTAACTATCATCATCGGCACCAAGAGCGGGATTGTTATCTGCGTCACCTGCTGGGCTTTGCTGGCGCCGTCAAGCACGGCGGCTTCATAGTATGCCTGGTCTATTCCCGATATCCCGGCTAGATATATGACAATCCCGTATCCAATGGTCTTCCATATTTGCACTGCGGTAAGTATATACGGCCAGTACTTCGGCTCGGTATACCAGTCTATCTTTTCTATGCCCAAAAACGGAGCGATGGACATGTTGAAGAGTCCATTGGGGCTTAGTATGGAATATGCCAGATAGGCTATAATGACCCATGACAGAAAGTACGGGAGGAATATCACGGATTGATACAGCTTGGCTAAGAGCCTGTGCCTCAATTCGTTGAGTATTATCGCCACCGCCACGCCTAAGAGGAGATTGAGCATTATGAAAAGCAAGTTGTAGCCGATTGTGTTTCTGGTGGTTCTCCATGCCGCTTCAGACATGAACATGAACTCGAAGTTTCTAAATCCCACCCAGGGGCTCCCAAATCGGTCCAGGTAGTTGAAATCCTTGAAAGCCAATATGATTCCAAACATCGGAATGTAATTGTTTATAAGAACGAAGATGAATGCCGGAAGCAGCATCAAAAACATTTCCTTGTTGCTTTTCAGCTCTTTTAAAAAACTTGACAGGGCTCTCACAGCCGCCACTCCTTTCAGCTTCAGGGAGCAGCTTTTTCAGATACGGCCGTGAATCGTTTCCCCAAAAACCTCTTATTGACTATTTCATCGACCATCGCTATCGCATAGTCGGCGTAGCTTAAATAGCTGTCGCCGCTTTTATTGAGAATTACATAGTCCGTACCCAGCGTATACTTGCCCGTGCGCGGGCCTGCCGCGTCAAAAAAGCCGGCGGGGCTGAAAAACGTCCAATTAGCCTTGCTCTTTTGTATTTCATTGAAGGCGAGAAGCGTATTGTATGGGACAGGCGCCCATTCGGGCGGGATTGTCTCCATGAGCTGGCGCGTTTTCTCAAAATCAGTGTAAAGGCTCGCGGCGCCTCCAATGAAGAGCAGGCGAACCTCCGGAACCTGCTCGAAGACATTTATCAAATGCCTGAAAGCGTCTTGAATTAGCGGCGCTTTGTCTGCAGGGACTCCATAGGCGCATACCACGGCGTCATAGCCTTCTACGTCTTCGGGAGCTATGCTGAAAATGTCTTTTTCAAGGACTGCGTATTTATCCATATCGACTTTTTTCTTGTCGCGGACAATGGCAGTCACTTCCATTCCTCTATCCAGCGCCTCCTGCGCAATAAGCGCGCCTGCTTTCCCGGAAGCGCCGATAACCGCTATTTTCATCAGAGTTGTTATGCGGCGGATACCCCCGCCTTTAGGCATGGGGAGGAAGCCGCATGCTCCTTTCCGTCAGTATTGTTTTGCGCTTCTCTAAAGGCTTGAGTTTTTTGCGGCTGATTCCCGCAGACAGCCTTTCTCCATCCAGCGGGCGAACGCCGAAGCTTCCGCCTCCCGAAAATGAAGCCTTTGCGTCCGTCCGACAGTTGGACTCTGCCGAACAGCTGAATGCCAAATGCATACTTTGGAGATTGATTCAATTTCCTCTTTCCGCCTTTATTTATAGTCGCCTTATGGATCTGGCGATTGCGCTTTCCCGCTGCTTTCTGCATATAAACTGCATCCAATGGAATGGATTCTGGATTCCCGCAGGTGCATCTTGCGTCCACCGCGTGATTTTTTTCCAATCCATTTCTGATTCTTGTGTTTTTAGCGGTATAGCCGTATGCCGTACCCGCATCCGGATGCTTCTCCTTCAGCCTGTTGTAGAAAGCCCAACGCATAATCCCCATAAATGCGGCGTCTCTGAAGGATTGCCCTCTCTTGAGATTCAACTTCAACTTGTCAGCGTGGCGCCCATGAAAGCGTCGCATCGGCAGTCGTTATGACAATCCTCGCATAATGTGATTAGATTGTTCGGAGCATCACCGCCTACTTTGCGGCTTTCTATGCGGTGGACGTTCAGTATGTGATTCCTGCATCCTTTTCTGCCGTGGCACGTATGCCCATCGCGGAACAAGACATATTCCCTTGCATTCCAAAATCCCATCTGATCGCCTTGCCGGCAGTCCTTTCCTGATATATGGGATTTTTGATTTTCTGTATGTCAAACGAGGCAACCTCAACTATTGTTTTAGCTGTCGGCAATATCTTATGTATATTTATCACTGTTTTAATATGTGTCTGGATCTTGTTCACTATAGAAGGAGCCAGCCAACCTTTATGCTTCGAGCGGACGCGATTGTTGAAGCGAGGTTTGCGATGCCTTGTTTTCCTATTGCGCCTCGCATGCCTGAAAGCTCTTCTCGTCGAGAGCAAATCTACTATATCAGTCCTCAGCTTCACTTCAGCGGCGTACAGCTCTTCTTTCTCCGTAGTCGCGGAAATGCCTATCGTTTTGCTTCCCGCGTCTACTCCCAGATTTATAGACTGAGTATATTCCGCGCTTTCATACAGCAATTGGATTGCAGAAGGCTCAAGCTTTGCAACTTTAGCTCTGCCATCATTTAGCAAACGTCCTGCTTTCCCGTGATGCTTTGTAGGCATCAAAGGCCTTACGGTTTTGCTTAAAACATAAACCATATATTTTTCTCCTATGCGCCGTTAACGCATAATCCCCTATTTCTAGGGTGAGTTGCCCTTCGCCAATGCTGTTCCAAGGTTTTGTATGCCTGGGGCACTGTCCCTTCCCCTAGAGGATTGTTCAGCCGCAGGCCGTAGTGTCCGGAGCTGGAGCGAACGCTCCGGAGTACCTATATATTCTTGGACAGCGTAGCTTCTCGATGGAAGCTTAGGCTAGTCAATCAGGGCTTATTGCTAAGCCCCTAGCTTTAGCTATGGGGTGATTGACA
>JAISZB010000202.1 GCA_031269465.1 Clostridiales bacterium
GCTTCGGCTCTCAAAAAAAGCCTTTTTTCAATCAAGGGGCCAGTGCGCCCAGACGCCTCCCAAAGAGCCGTCGATATTTAGCAATCCTGCTAATATTCTGTATTTATATGTAATTGTTAAATTTAATCATTTAAATATTCCGTAAACAATATTGTGAAAATTTTATCAAATCAAAAAACTGATCAAACTGGAGACTCATTTTATAAATTATGGAAGAGGTTCTAGTAAAATAACACCCATTTTATCCTTAAATGACTTAAACCAACTAATCGGCAACATTCTAATATTGCGATTAGTCATCGGAGTTTTGTTGCGATAACGGGCTGGTTTCCCGCAATGTTTTCCCTTGGCCAATTACTGCCATTTCGTCGGTATTGCGCCGCCGCAAAAACAGGCGTCTTTTTGCCGATGGCGATCGCCTGATTGCTCTGAAAAAGAGCGGGCATATCCCATCCTTTGCCGCCGCCGGCCTATGAAAATTAATTCTTGGCGGGCGCTGTCTCGATGGCTTTTAAATGACGCGCAATCATGGGCTTTGGCTGTCTGTTGCTACTGCTTATGAATAAGCGCTGCTTTGCGCGTGTTGCAGGCAGCCTGAAAAGAAAAAAGCGGGGCCGCGCCGTGGACGGTCCGCGGGCTTCTCGCGCAAATGGGCGGCTTGGAGCGAGAAGCCCCGCCCCTTTAGGCAGAGGGAGCGTGCTGGACTTGCTCCGCACCGAAAGATCTCCAGCCCTCAAAAACGTTGCTTTGCGCAATGCGGAATGGAGGGTGGAGCGAAAACTGAATTAGGGGGAAATCGAGTGGGGACGAAAACGGGAGTTCATGGAGATGGCAAGAAGCGGAAGACGCAGTGGCGCGCCGGCCTCTATGACGCGTTGAGGGCGGAGCTTAAAGATTATAAGGACGTTGTCGAGATACTGGCTCATCCCTTGACTGGCGAGCCTGAGCGCATAGACGCGCTCGTAGCCGAGAAGAAGCCCGAGGCCGCCATCGGGCAAGAATTTCGCAAGGGGCTTCAAGCTGCTCAACGTCATTGAGTACAAGAGCCCCGAGAACAGCTTTTCAGTTAGGGATTTCTACAAAGTCCTGGGATGAGCGGGCGCTTCGGCTTGTCTGGGCAGCCCCCTGGCTGATTTTTCCGATATGGCGATCACTGTGATCACCACGAAAAAGCCGGTCGAGCTCTTGAAGCTTTTGAGGAGCAAGGGAATGCAGGCGGACGAGGACGGAAAAGGGTTCTGCACTCTGTCAACCGCATATCCCACGCCCGCGTTCCAGATAATCGAAAGCAAGCGCCTCGGCGATCGTGAGAGCCTTTGGCTTAAGAGCCTGTCCAAGAACGTGACGGCCGAGGAGAGGAAGGCGCTCGGCTTCCCCGTTGGGGCCTGCTTCAATGTGCCGCTGCAGGCCAACCCTGAAGTTGCGGAGGAGACGCTGAATATGGATTCAAGCGCTTTGCTTGAAGTTTTGAATGAATTCGGATTTGCGTCAAAGGAAAGGCTGGAAGCTGAAGTGGACAGGAGGCTGGAAGCCGAGAGGGAGGACGCCCTCATTAAGCTGGAGGCCGAGAGGGAAGCCCTCATGAAGCTGGAGGCCGAGAGGGAAGCCCTCATGAAGCTGGAGGCTGAACGTAAAAAGGCTGTGGGAAAGATGAAGGGCAAAGGCTTTACCCCCGATGAGATCTCTGACATGCTTGTCGTGCCATTGGAGACAATACTCGAATATGCAGGCGAGGAGGCTTGATGATCGCAATTGCTCGCTCTCAAGCAGCAGAAGCCGGCGTCAACCCAGCCTTCCGTCGGTGTTCGCTGAAATAAGCTTGCCGATTCGGACGCCCGAATCGGCAAGCTTTCACTTTCGCGGCGAAGCGCATGCAGGCTTCACCTCAGGACAAAGCCGCATTTGGGCGTTAGCAGGCAGAAAGCTTCAAATTGAATGACGGCGCTTGGCGGAAGCAAAGCAATGCCTTCAATGTGCTGCCGCAGGCCAACCCCGAAGTTGCGGAGGAGATGCTGAATATGGATTCAAGCGCTTTGCTTGAAGTTTTGAATGAATTCGGATCTGTGTCAAAGGAAAGGCTGGAAGCTGAAGTGGACAGAAGGCTGGAAGCCGAGAGGGAGGACGCCCTCATGAAGCTGGAGTCCGAGAGGGAAGCCCTCATGAAGCTGGAGGCCGAACGCAAAAAACCTGTGGGAAAGATGAAGGGCAAAGGCTTTACCCCCGATGAGATCTCTGACATGCTTGACGTGCCATTGGAGACAATACTCGAATATGCAGGCGAGGAGTCTTGATGATCGCAATTGCTCGCTCTCAAGCAGCAGAAGCCGGCGTCAACCCAGCCTTCCGTTGGTGTTCTCTGAAATAAGCGCAGCCGATTCGGATGCCCGAATCGGCAAGCTTTCACTGAGTTTTAAGCTTGTCAGCGAACTGCTTCAAGAGTAAAGGCATTATTGTATTTGCAATTATGATTCGCAGTAAAAACATCATTTTTCTTCCGGAAGGAAAAGCTGATCTGAATAAGAGGATCGGCTTTACTGTTAAGAGGATTTAAAAACTTAAATCGCACAACCGCAGACTGTCGGAATTCTGATGAAAACTTTTGAAATGGCCGGCAATTCGAGCTAATGAATATGCAATCAATGAATTTCCTGAACTTATTCAATAAAATTCAGAGGAATATTAACGCGTCAAATACAGGCATAACTGCAATTTTTCCTCTTATGAGCTTCAAAAATAACAGAGCTTTCGTACACGCCGTTAATCGCATGAAATGTCAGCTGTTCATCTTATTCTTCTGGGACTACCTTCGCATAGCATTTTATGCTCAATTTAAAAGCGCCGATTTAAGGATTGGACTTTCCAATGCAAAGTTGAATTGCTTCTCCAACATTTGGAGCTTTCCTATGAGAATCTGCGTATTAAGAGCGCTATGCCCCCTACGGGAGCACAGCGCTCTTTGATTATTCTTTTTAACTGTCAAAAATCCATCCAATGGACTACTCGTCAAGCCGGCCTGCCAGCAAATCATCCATGGTTTTAAACATCAAGTCCACATACTGCTTGCTGATTACAAACCGAATCGGAGCCCCGTCCTTTTCCACGGCATAGAAATTCTGGTCGTACTGGTATAAGCTTATCTTAACATCATCTTTTCCCTGCGCCAGATCATATGAAATGGTTGCCAGCGGTTCTCCTGACTTCTCAAAGCTATCCACTTCAGTGTCATAAGACAATCCAATCAAAGTCTGATAGTAGTCTTTGAACGCTTCATCTTGAACGGCTTGTCCGTTTACAGAGGGGTGTATCAGTTTCTCTGGAATCGGAGTAGGCGTAGGCGTCGCCGAAGGATCTGGAGACGCTGCCGCGGGCGCGGGAGTAGGAGTTATCGTCTCATGCTCAATGACAATGTCGAAGCTCTTGCCTGGGGCGGTGATATTAATGCCTTCGCAGTCGTCGATGTTTATCAGAGCTATGAAGCGCTGGGTGAATGTAAAAGTATTGATGTTTGCAAAGCCTGCCAGATACTTCTTGTCTATTGTATAGACATGGGGATAGTCGAAGAATTTGGCGTAGGCCAGGCTCGCAGGCGCCGCATCCGCTCCTTCAGCGTCCTCGCTTGGGGCGTCGCCGCCAACAAGAATGTGCATTTCATTCGCCGAGTCCTTCAGCCAAATGTCCAGCTCAGGGTCGTCCAGCCTATATTTTGAGAGATCTGCGGCATCTATGTCCACCAGCTCATTCATGACGATGCCGCTCATTGGCTCTAAGACATTGGTTTGGAAATTATTGGCGTAAAGCTCCCATCCGTCGTACGGCGACTTCATATAGAGTGTAACGCCTCCAAACTGCTCTATGTCGCTAGCGAGCTCTTCATCGGTTCCGTTGTAGGCGAACTCAATGGGCGACTTGCCTTTTCTTCCTATATTTACATACTGCAGAGTTGTTCCGTCAATTGCCGCTATGCTTTTATCAGCCAGGTCGTCATATGTGTTGAAAAAGTCGGCTCCCGTCGAAGTATATGTCATATACAGGGCGGGATCCCCGTCTACAGTCATGTAGTAGAAATCCTTGGCGGGTGTTTGCATGCCGATGTTGACCTTGACTGAAGTTCCGTCGGTGTATTCGAAGACGCCGTAGGCTTCTGGCGGATCCAGCCTGTACTCTTTGGGATCTGAGATTGTTTCAGCCACTTTTTCAGCGGCGTCCAGAGTGAACGCGTCCCTCATCATATCATCAAGGTTGTACGTGCTCACTTTGGCATCTTCATGCCCTTTTATCACCCACGCTACAACAGGCTCCGGAGTGGGCGTCGGGGTCGCCTCAGGATCTGCGGTGGCAGACGGTTCGGGCTGCGGAGTTATGACAGGAAGAATCTCAATGTCCCCTTCGGCTGAGTGGAACAGAGCTGACTTGACTTCCCACTTTTTCTTGTCTATCAGCTTGAAGCTTGACGCAGGCGCCGGAGTCGCCTCCGCCTCCGTGGATTCGCCTCTTCCCTGCAGGTATGCATACACTCCTATCAAGCCGCCCAGAAGAACCAAGAATGCTATAAGGGATGCCATCCTTTTTTTCACTAGCTATGACGCCTCCTCAGCCAAACGGCAAGTCCGAAGGCAAGTATCAGAACCGGAAGAATGATAATGGAAAACAACGTGTAGACCGCTATCTGCATGCTTGTGATGCTAAGCCTCGCGGTGTTGTCCGGGGTCTTTGACGGAATGTATATGGTGTCGTTTTTATCCTGGAGCCAATTCATCGAGTCGATTAGCATGGTCCAGTTCGGCCCTCCCAGAGCCGCGTTTATATTTTCATCAATAAACGAGGAGGCTCCTATTACAATCAGCTTCGTGGTGTGCTGCACATCGGTGTAGAAGGAATCGGTTACAGCGACAGCCATGTTGAACGGCCCGCTGGCATCTCCCGCCTCCTTGCTCATGGTCGTAGAGCTCATATCAGTCTTTCCGTAGGCCTGGGTTGATGTGACAAGCAGAGGCTCTATCTTCGTGGAAGTTTTTTTGACAGCCAGCTCTTCAATTCCAGATCCTTGAACCACCAAAGGCCGCAAGCTTCTCGTCTGAATGGAGGCTGTAATATCGTGGGTTTGGATCTCTGGTATGATGTAGAGCGGGTTGTTGAGAACATAGTGGTTTGCGCTTCCTTCTATGACTATATACTTTCCAATGCCGACGCCGTACGCCTGAAGCACCGCTCCTAGGTTCGGGTAATCTATCCCCACATATCCCAGCGCAAAGACGGCTTTGCCGTCATTTTGCAGGAAAGCGGATACTTTTTCAGCCTCGTCCGACGTCCAGTCGCGCATCGGCTGAGTGACGAAGAGAATCGTGCAGTCCTCCGGTATGTCGCTAGTGACTAGATTTACGTCCTTGACGTCAAAGTTAGCCTGGCTTATCTGGCTCTTCAGGCTGTCCTGGAGAAGGACGTCGTCATTTCCGGATACGGTGTAGACTGTCGAGGTGTTCTCGCTTGTAACGTAGTTTATGGCGTTGGTGACGCGCGGCTCTATGTCTATCGAGCTTACGTACTGCTGGTATGTCGTCATGTCGTAGTCCAAGGTCACAACCTCCGATGAAGCTATGATCTTGTTTCTTCGGGGGCCGACGACAATGAGGCTGTTCGTTGATACCTGCTCGCCGTTTTCAGCATACTGGTCGACGAACTGCGGGTAGAGGTACGGATCTTTGTACTCCACTTTTATATGGCTCGAGTTGTTTGCGTATTCCTCAAGAAGCCTCTTGAATGTCAGCTGGCCTACGTAGTCGGCGAACATGTTGGCTTCCTCGCCAGTTCTGACCAGAGCGTAAATCGTGACATCCTCCTTGAGGTTTTTGATTATCTCCTTAGTGTCGTCTGATATGGAAAAGTTCTTTGAAGCTGTCATGTCAAAGCTCAAATTCAGCTGCTCAACGACGAGATTGATTATTATCACAATGGCTATAAGAAGAATAATCATCAAGGTGGAAAAAGAGCCGTATTTAACTTTTTTATTGGTGAATGACTTTATAAAAGCGTCCATTTTGGGCCGTCTCCTATCTCCATCTGCGTTTTTCTATTACATTGATTGTAAAATACACAAAAACAATTGCAAATGTAATGTAATACACTATGTCAGATACATTGATTATTCCGCTGCTGAAGTTCGTGAATCGGCTCATTATAGAGAGCCATCTGATGACCTTGCCTATCAGCCCGTCGTACAGGGTCGCGTCTATCAGATAGGTTGCCGTGGCAACCCCTATAAGTACGAGGGCGCTGATTCCTGCGACATAGTAATTCTTTGTGCTGTCATATACAAAAAACGCTATCATGGCTATAATAACGCTCAAAAATACCATCGATCCCATTGCAGTGGCTGCAGGGCCAGATGTCAGAGCGCTTGCTATAGCATCCAGAATCAAAAACAGTATCATAGTAAAAAAAGTCACAACCGCGGCGATGATTTGGTTGTCTGTAAGCACTGAGATGAACATCCCAACAGATATGAAGCAGGCGGTAAGCAGAATGTATCCCAGGTAGCTTGTAATTATCTGAGCGTAAGGAAGAGTTCCGTATCTGGATATTATAATCGGAAACAGCACGGTTATTGCCATTCCGATAACGGATAGGCAGAGCGCGGAAAGGAACTTTCCGACTACTATGGACATTACCGTTACCGGAGAAGTAAATAGAAGCTGATCAGTCTTCTGCCTGGCTTCTTCAGCGAAAAGCCTCATAGTCAAAACTGGTATTAGCACCAGGTAGAATATAGTGATATTCGACATGGAATCCTGAAATCCAGGGTATTGGTTCTGCAAATTAATGAGGGAGAAGAAGACCCCCACAAGGCCCACAAATATAAACAGAAAAACATATCCTATCCATGAATTGAAGTAGCCTCTCAGCTCTTTCTTTATAATGGCAGTCATTACTCGCCGCCTCCTTCGCTGCTTGTGATCTGCAAAAATATCTCTTCAAGCGTCAAATCCAGCGACTTCATCTGCAGAATGGGGATGTTGTTCTTCGCCATGCAGTTGAATATCGCTTCGCGAATGTCCACATCCTCGTCGCCCGTCATGATTAAGTCTACCGTTCCAGGCTCACGGCTGGCATCCACCTTCACGGACTTGATTATGGGATAGTCCTGCGCGACAGAAACAATTCTTCCTGCATCGCCTTTAGCCCTTACACTCATCTTATGGCCGTGGGTAAGGTTTGAGGAAAGGCGCTCCGGGGTGTCTGAAGCCACAATCTTGCCTTTGCTTATGATCATCACGCGATCGCAGACCACGCTTACCTCGGGAAGGATGTGCGAGCTTAGGATCACCGTATGCTTCTTCCCGAGCTTCTTTATTACGTCCCTCATTTCAATTATCTGCTTTGGATCAAGTCCGACAGTCGGCTCGTCCATGATTATAACTTCAGGGTATCCCATCATAGCCTGCGCCAATCCCACGCGCTGGCGGTATCCTTTTGACAGGTGCTTGATCAGGCGCTTGGATATGTCTGATATTTTAACCGTCTCTTTTATATCTGATATCATCCTGGCTCGTTCGCTGGATTTGACCTTCTTTATATCCGCGACGAAATTCAGGTACTCATCCACCCGCATGTCGCCGTAGACAGGCGGAGCGTCCGGAAGATAGCCGATGTTCGCCTTCGCTTTTTCAGGCTCAGCCTGTATATCGGCGCCGTTTATGATGACATCCCCTTCAGTGGCTGCGATGTATCCGGTGATTATGTTCATGGTAGTTGTCTTCCCAGCGCCGTTTGGGCCAAGGAATCCTAGGATCTCCCCGTCGCTGACGGTGAAGCTGACATCGTTTACGGCAAAGTGCTGCCCGTACCGTTTGGTCAGGTTTTTAACTTCGATCAATGCGATCCCTCCGATTTTAAAGTCTTTCGTTCGCAGAATATTGGGTTTGGGGCCTCTCGAGCCGGGCAGGGCTAAAAAGGCCGGGTGGCATTGGGCTGCCGCGACATCCAAGATCCTTGCGGGATGCGCGAATGTTGCGTCAATGCTCGTATGATAGTTTAGCACTAAAAATATTGTAATGCAAAAATGAGCAAAATCAAGGCCTTAAATAAATTTTAATGCATTTTATTTGAATCAGGCATTTTCACTTCTCTGCGTTAAGCCCTTTTTAAGGGATTTCGGGGCCGCTCCCTCTATCAGGATGGGAGAGCCATTCTTAAAGCTGGAAAATCAGGCTGTTCATGGGAAGTAAGTTCATTTATGAAATTTTCGTGAAGGCTCTGAATTTGTGTGAAAAGAAATTTCAAGCATAAAATACCTCTGCATATATAGGTATTTTCATTAAAAAATCACCTTTTTAGAGCTTGATTATGCTGCGAGTGCAAAATGCAGAGATCGACATTTCGCACCACTCAATGAATAATCAAACTCCAAAAAAGGAACATCAGATAAATCGGTAAATTCTGAAACAAACACGATATCGAATTCCTTCCAATCCATGCAGGCTAAACTGATACGCATATGAAAGTTCCGATTTTGAACTTGATTAAAGAGCGCCTCAATTGGATAATCAGGTTCCCAAATCGGTACATTTGACTGAAAATCTGTATAGAATATGAAATTTCCCTATTTTGAAGCCTGACTGTCGTGAGAGCGGACTCTCAAGCTCCAAAGCTAAGCATCTGGCGGCAAATCAGCATAGCTCAGCATTCATTTGATTATTTGCTTGATACTGCTGAAGTTTAATAAAGCCTTGATTGCTGCGCGGCTCATTTGCGCCGTCAGGAATCAAGGCTTTAAAGGCCAGACTGAGCCTGGCAGGAGATAAAGAGGAGATTCTAAGATTGAAAGAGGCCCTTTATTTCATCGACATTCTGCAGCTGAGAGGCTTCTTTATTCTCAAGCTTTATTTGATCATAAACTTCCTTTCGATGCACTGGTATGCTTTTTGGAGCGCAGATGCCCAGCTTAACCGTTTCACCGGAAACGGCGATCACGACAACCTCTACATTGTCGCCTATGATGATGCTTTCACCGATTTTACGGGACAAGGCAAGCATTCCAACACATCCCAGAATAATTAATAGGCGCCTACCGCCGCGCTTTTGCTTCTTTCGACTTCGTCGAAGATTTTGTACTTCATCTCATACTCTTCGTTGTCAAGAATGACTTGCTTGCCTTTTTTAGTATCAGGGTTGATGACGATGGGTGCGCGGAGGTTGGCGCGCATCTGCTTGATGTCATCAGGTATGACTACAACGTTGTACACAAGGAGGTTGTTTTCGCTGAAATCGCCAAGAGCCGCAACCTCTTCGGAACGCACGAGGGGATTGTACTCTGGGATGACATTATAGATGTTTATCAGGGCAAATGCAAGATCCCCGTCATCGATGGACTGCAACCAGCAAAACGTGTCTTCCTCCTGGTTTTCAAGAAGGACGATGAACTTCTTGTTCTCCGGAAATCCTGGCAAGCCTTCATCGAAGTCTATCGCCAGCGATGGATCATATTCAATTTCTCCGAAGTGCTTTGTTTTCAATTTCATAAGTACCCTCCTATTTGTCTTTTAAGTTTGAGGACGCTCGCTTTGGCCTTAAGCTTTATATGAAGTCGGAAAGCGTCATCTGCAAAATTCCTGCGCCGGCCTTTAGAGAAGCTTGATAAACAGCCTCGGCATTGGCTTTTAGCATTATTGCTTCCATCATATCAACATCCTCATTTTCGGACATAAGTTTCTTGTAGCTTCCCTCGTCCTGCTCAAGCCTGATTTGAACCAGATCCAGCCTGTTCATCCTTGCGCCCAGATCCGTATGCTCACGCGTAATATTCGAGATGTGCCTGTCGCACATTTCAAGCATGTTATTGAATCTGCTGTGCAAAACGCTTGAAAGGGCAGCCTTTTCATTTGAAAGCTGCTTTCCGGCGACTGCTTCAAGCTCGTCGTCTGATAGGTTGTAAGGGTCGTTTGAAAGCTTTTCCAGAAGCTGCTTTTCATCTGAAAGCTCCACGCTTTCAAGCAAGTCGCACAGCTTGACCAGATCAGCGAACATTTGTCCGGTATAAACTCTACACGCAAGCGAATTTATTTTTACATCCGCATTGACGCTGACCTCATATGCCATGTCCTGCTCATCCATATTGTACTTGGCGATTTCATCGCCGTTTTCATCAAGCTCAGAGCAAGCGAAATAGACCTTCGGATTCAGCTCTCCCTGCTCAAAACCGTCCTTAATGTATGAAACCCTAAGCTCTTTCAAGCTTGCTAAATCGGAGTCGCTTATAATCAGCTCTCCTGTGTCTTCGATGAAGACGATGCTTCCGGGAGGAATGCTTGCCGAGTCATACGGATTAAACCCGCCGACCGTCAACGCGTCGACTTTTTTCGCGGCAATGACCGTAAAGCCGTCAACTTCTAAATCGGTTGCGGATGAAGAATAAGGCAGCTTCGCTATGTTTGAGCTAAAGGTCAGCGGAGGCTCTGCGCTTCCTAATTTCTGGTATGACTTTGTGGTTTCAATATCATGAGATGCGAGGGTCTGCGAAATAAGGTAGCGCTTCTCGCTTGCCATAGCGAAAACAGGCGGCTCATTTGTCCTGAATCCTGAAAAAACATATCTGCCCGCGTAAGCTACATTCATTTCATCGCCCAGCTGCTCCGCCATCTGCCGGATCTGAACCGCGACAGCCTGCCTGTCTACACTCTCCAGAGTGCCGTTGGCGCCCTCTATGCACCTATCCTTGATGGATTTCATGATATCAATGACATTATTATACGCACCTTCTGTTACATCCATCCATGCCATTCCTTGGGATACATTTCGATTATACTGTTCAACATTCGACACGTTCGCCCTGAATTTCAAAGCTCTTGCCGATACAATCGGATCATCTGAAGGCGTCTGAATCTTTTTAGCAGTTGATATTTGTCCGTAAAGCTTATCTATCGCCTTCATGTTTCTGTTTATGTTAAGAAGCATTGAATTAGACAGCATAGAGTTCGTTACACGCATGTCGCCATCCCCTTTCCGCGTCGCGCCTTAAACGCCAAGCTCATTTATAAGCGTCCCATATATGCCGTTTATGACGTTTACAAGCTTTGCGGATGCCTGGTAGAGCTGCTGGTGCTTTATCATTTCAACCATCTCCTCGTTTACATCAACGCCTGAATAGGCTATCCTCTCATTGTCTATGGCTGCAATGACATCTGAATAATTGGCGTCGAACTTCTTCGCTTGGGAAGCGTCTATCCCCATCTCCGAGCTGATTGCCGAAATGAAGTCCAAGAGCTTTCCTTCCTTAAAAAGTGAAGGGTTGGAATTAATATTTGCAAAGCCCCTGGTGACGCCGCAGCTGCTCTCGCCGTGCACGCTGTCCTCCGCGCAGTTTAACAGCGCGGGATTTCCTTTGATAGCATCATTGACAGTGAAATTCAAGCAGTTCATCAGGCTGTAGTCGATGAAGTTCGCCCCTGACGGCCCGCTTGAGGTCTCCGGGCCACCTTTGAAAGTAAAGAAAAGGGTGCCGTCGTCCCCTCCTCCCTCACTTTTCATGCCGTTTAAGTTAAAGCCGTTGACATGCCCTATGACGCCTTCCAAGGGCTTCCCATCGGGATAGATTCCCATATCTGCCGCCTTGGCCGCAGTCACGGCCAAAGTGTTGAGCTTTTCCATATAGTAGGGGATTCCTTTGTATTCGGATCCGGTTCCGTTTCCATCCCTTACGTCGGCAAGCCCCCTGATTTGACCTTTAAGCTTGGGATGGGCCATGTCAAATTCCAATCCCAGCTTTTCAAAAACTACATCATGCAGCCCGTCGGCGTCCATGGGGTTTTTCTTGGCGCTTCTACGCCTAAGCCCGAGTTCCTGGACGCTCGATCCGTTTACGAATTCATAGCCGTTCATTGTAAGCGCAAAGCGCTTGCCGGGATTTTCTCGCGTGCCGATATCCAGCTCCTTCACCTCGACATTTGCAAGGACTGCGATATCATCAATAAGCCTAGCCCTTTGATCGCGTAGGTCGTTGGCGGCGGAGCCGTCAAGCTCCATTATCGCTATCCGCTTGTTGAGGCTGGCAATTTGATGCCCCAAGCTGTTTATCTGCCTGACTGCAATGGCCAGCTCATTGTTGGCTTCCAGCTGCTGCCTGGACAAAGCCTCTCCGGAGGAATTTACGGCCTCAGCCAGCGCTGAGGCTGATTGAATCAAATTCGTTCTGTAAGTGCTGTCGTTCGCGGTTGTGGAAAGATCGGAGGCTTTGTTGAAAAAGTCGTTGAATGCCGCAGAGAGTCCCGACTTCTCATCAGCTTCATTGAAAATGTTTTCAAGTACGCTCAGCTGATTCATTTTACCCGTATATTCGCCTCTGATGCTTGTTTGAACCCTGTATTTCGAATCCAGGAACTGCTCTCTGACCTGCTCGATTGCATGCACATATGAGCCGGTTCCTACCATGCCCCTGCCTGTCCCATCTGAAATGGGAGCCGACGCCTTTACAAGGGCCTTTTGCCTGGAGTAGCCGCGCGTGGCGGCGTTTGCAGTATTGTGGCTTACAACTCCCAGGCTGCTTCTGGCTGTGAAAAGCCCGGACATTGCAACGTGAAACTCAAAAAACGATGATTTCAAAACAGACCTCCTTTAAAGCCGCGCCGCAAAAAAAGCTCTTTCCCGGCAAACCCTACCTCCCCGCCCTGCCCATTGCGTTTATGATCCGCTCAAGCATTGAGTCTATGGCATTTAGCATTCGCGCAGACGCTGAGTAGGCGTGCTGGTATATCATCATATCCCGCAGCTGCTCATCAAGCGATACTCCGCTTATAAAATCCCGCTTCTTTTCCAGTTGCTCGGCAAGGAAGCCCTGCTCTTGCAGGAAAAGGCGATCTTCCGCAGTTTCCGTCCCGACTTCAGTCGTAAATATATTGTAGGCGTCGTCTATGCTGTAAAGCTCGCCGTCGCCAAAGTCCACTATTTTTCCTGTCCAGGCTCGTATCATTTGATTTGCCAGCCGATTGTCCTCCCTATCCCCTGAAGGCGACAGAGCCAGGAGATTGAAGCCTCCATCCCTTAAAAGCTCCGGGTTTACCGTTATGTTTCCCATAGTGTACTGGCTGTAGAAGTTTTTTTCATCTACAGGAATCAGGTCGTCGCCGTCCCAGCGATCCATGCCCTTTCTCTTGAACACTTCAGCAAACGGCTGCTGCGAGTAAAGATTCCACGGTCCGCCGGCTTTATCCTTAACTCCTTGCGAAGCAGGCGCTACGGAGTCATTTAGCATAGTAACTATGGAATTTACAATTTTATCCATTTGAGCCATAGCTTTCGGGATGAAAAAGTTGTTTGCGCTGAACACGTCGTTTGAGTAATTTCGCTGCAATGTAAGATTTCTTTGGTAGGCGTCATAGTCAGCATCGTATTTCGCCAAGTCATCCAAATAATCCGGATCAGACTCTCCTCCCGCATATCCCCCGGGAACCGGAGGCGTCGGCTTTGAAACGGGCGCAGGGGCGGAAAGCGCTTCGCTTCCCAAATAGTTGGCAGGCCTCGCGCCCCTTGAAGACATAAGTCCCATCAGGGTTCCCCTGTCGTTTCCATGAGCGGCGTCTACAGTCCCCGCAAACTCGAAGAGAGGCTTATATTCATCAGCCCTGGCATCCGCAGGCAAAATTTCCGCAGACTCCGTGAAAACCGGCTCCACCAGCGCGTATTCGCCGGAAGCGAATTTCAGGCCCAGCCTGTACGAAGAGCCATTGCAAAGAAGCTCTTTGCCTTCTGATACTATATCCACCCTTGAGTTCTTCTTTTCCTTGGCTTCAATCGGAATTATCTTGCTGAGTTCGTCCAGGCAGAGATTTCTCTCATCCCTGAAGTCATTTGCCCGATCCCCTCCTGCTTCCGCGGAGGCTATCAAGACATTCAGCTTGTGGATTTGAGATGTCAGCTCATTCACCCTCTCAACCTCGTTTCGTATCTGCGAGTCCAAGTTGCGCTGGCAGGATAGCATTCTATTGTAGACATCGTCAGCTTTCATTGCAAAAGCGCCGCAGGTGGCTATAAAACTGCCCCTAGTATCGAGTCCTTCCAAATTCGCCGCAAGCTCATTAAGGGAATTCCATACGTCATGGATGACGGATTGGAAATTGTACTGGCTCTGCGTCTCCCCGATTATTGACTCTATCTCAATTCCGGTCTGCGATTTCGCCTCATAGAATCCCATGCGGCAAAATTCCGCGCGGTACTGGGCGTCCAAGAACAAATCCCTCAGCTGCTGCACCTGCCCGATATCAGCGCCCAATCCCATTTGAAGCGTTCCGTTCGGCGAGAATCCGATATTTAAGACATAAGAATCAGATTGGATCACCCTCTGCCTCGAATATCCCGCAGCATCGGAATTCGCGATGTTATGCCCCGCAACATAAAGGCCGGCTTGAGCCGCGTTCAGACCGCTCACGGCTGTTTCCAAACTTGACAGGCCGCTCATTGGCAATCTCCTTTTTTGGGGAAAAATAAAGACACGGGCATGCGCATGGATTGGAGTTCATCCCATCCCTTGCATATCCCGTGTCACTGCCTTGCGTCAAATAAACTCGCCGGCGCGCATTGGGCCAGGCCCAGGCCGTCGTCCCAGCGCACCCCGCGCATGGCGTTAAGGCTGAAGTCGATGTATTCAAGCGAGTTTTCTATGAGATTTTTATTTAGCTCATTCGCCTCCCTGAGTTTTAAGACTGCAAGCCGCATCCTCTTCTTAAGGCTTATAAGAGCGGCTTTGGAAGATTCATCAGAATTCTCGATTATCATGTCCATGTCAAGCTCGCAAGCATTCCTGCCGAGCTGGATCGCCAAGCTTTCAAGGAGCTTAGCCCTTTCTTTTTCGGTTCTCTTGTACCTGCCTACGATTTCAATCTCCCTTATTGTCATCTTTTTCAACGACTCCATGTCGCCCATGATTATGACGCTTCGCTTCGCGCGGGCGATTTCAAGAAGCTCCTCATAGCAGCCCGCCTGCTCCGCCATGAGTCCATAAATGCCGTCATTAGCGCCATCCAATAAAAACCACTCCCACTCACAGACATCATCTGATGATGAATCAGATGCTTCCCTTGCCAGGGAAGCCATCTTCCATTCCATCATCTTTTGAATTCTCAAGCGCCATGAATTACCTTTGGAGATTAGCGAAGATCTTTTCTGCAATGTCTGCCGCAGGCACATCATAAGCGCCTTCTTCAATGGTCTTCTTAAGCGCGGACACTTTGTCCTGCCTGATATCGGGTACGCTGCTCAACGCTTTCTTGCAATTTCGGTAATCCTTGGCATGCGATGACAGAGCCACCATATCCTTCTGCTCCTCGGCCCTGCTAACCCTGGCGTTCGCCGAAGCCGGCTTCTCCAAGCGCGGTATTTCGTAGGCCCTCAAAGAGCTGTTTATTTTCATGTCCATTTTTCAACTTCCTCTCCTAATTTTTGGTTTTTTCAGCGCTTCAGGAATTGAGGCTCCCGAAATGCGGATGAAAAATATAAGATGGAGAATATGCCGACTAAGCCTGTTTTCCAACGCAACCATCGGCATAGCGAGAGGCTGAATAAGCATTTTCACGGGAAGAAACGCCGCACAAACTCTCGCCAAGCCTTTGCTCCCGCATGCAATGAGGGAGCGCTTGAGAAGTTACAATTATTATTTTCTGTTTGCGGCTATTATATACCGATTGGCGCTTGATTGCGCAAATTATGCTGTTTCCCGTTTAAAGGCTTCCCTCTCTCAAGCGATTTATAATCCATCTCCAAAATCGCGGCATATCGATTCAAGACTTTATGCCTTCATCTATATATCGGCAGAAAACCTTTAACGCTTTAGCGCTTTGATAAAGAAATTTCACTTGTACTGCTTCATCATGCTGATTCGCATTCCTATTCTGCAGCGTGCCCGAGGCAGATGCCGGCATTTCGCTGCTTGAAATTAAGCGCTCAAGCTCCAAAATAGGCGCATGTTGCTATTCTCGAGATATATATCGGATGAAGCGCCACGAAAATGCAGTGCTTCCGGTAAACCAGGCAAACATTCCAGATCTCGATTAAAAACGACACGCCAGGATTATTAAGAGCGTCCTTTGATTTCCTAATCTCCAAAGGCCTATAGATTCATGAATTCTATCGGAATATCCCCTGATTCTGTACAGTTGTCCGGATTTCCGAGAAAAGCGCGAAATTTCAAGCTGCGTTGAATCATAATTCCGAATCGCCAGAAGTCCAAGGTTTTTGGCAAGCATATCGAGAAATTGGACATTCTCAGCTCTTTCTGCATCCTGTAGCTTATAGAAAGCCTTTTTTGCGTACCAGGAACTTGGACGTACAGCTTGTCTCCCCAGATCGGCGTTTCAAAGCAATCCAAGCCGCGGCGGACGATGGGCTCGCCGCGCGCGCCTTCATCAACCAGCCGCCTGCCGGCTCTGTCTATAGTGTAGCTGAAGGATTGGACGCGTATATCTTCAATCCGCTCCAAAAGCATCAGCGCATACTTCAAGCCGTCGATTTCTTCATGATCCCTCACCGGCAAACCGCAGTATCCGCATCTTTGCGCCTCATCCGCATTGGCTCCGCAGCATCGGCAATTCATCGCCCTCGCCCCCGTTCATCAGCCCTTCACTTAACTGATTTGTTATCAATCTCCGCCCTAGGCAACGCTTTTTTGACAGACATCATCTGCCTTTCAGACAGGAAGTTTCCCGTCAGATCCAGACGCTCCAGATTGGCCAGATTATTCAGGGGAGTTGCGTCGGAAATTTGATTCCAACTCAAATCAAGAACCTTGAGATTGGCCAGCGTTTTCAAAGGCTCCAAATCCTTTATCTTATTGTAAGCAAGCCTTAGCCTCTCAAGGCTTTTAAGGCCTGTCAGGGGCTTGAGCCTAGAGACTGCGTTTCTATCCAGGATGAGCTCCTTAAGCTTATCCATTTTCGCCAGCGGCGCAATGTCTGTAATCTGATTATAGGAAAGATCAAGCTTTTTGAGATTGAATAAATCGGAAAGCGCCTGGGCGTCCGCTATATGATTTCCGTCTAGCGCCAAGCTGGCGAGATTTTTAAGCCCCGAGAGGCGGCTGACGTTTTTTATGCGATTGTTTCCCAGCACAAGGCGCTCCAGCCTTTCCAACCGGGAAATAGGCTCCAGCTGGCAGACGAAATTCTCTCCCAGCGACAGCTCTTCCAAGTTATCGCAAGTCCTCAGAGGCTCCAAATTAGCTATATAGTTGTAGCTTAAGTCCAGCTTTCTAAGCCTTTTAAGCTGAGGTATCTGATTGAGGTCGGAAAGCTTGCTGTTTGAAAGCTTCAATTCCTCCAATTCCATAAAATGGCTTAAAATAGATATATCCAGAATCCCTTCCGCATTAAGGCTCTTAGCGTCGGACCAATGCTTGACGCCTTTTATAATGACAGGATAATTGTATTGGCTAAGTAAATCTTCATTAACATAGTCTGTGTCAATTTCAAATAGAGAGCTGATCACATCAGAACTCAGGATGTCAAAGCCGCACCTTGTACATGGAGCGCTGAGGCTCACTGCTGATGAGCCGCATCTGAAACATTTCAACTTGCCCGCCTCCTCCCTTCCAAAATCAATGGAAAAATGATGGAAAAGGTTCCATTCCATCATTTTTCCATTAATTTTACAGCGAGATCCTCTACCGCTGTCTTAAGCCAGATTCTCCGGCTGATTTAACTCAGTAACTAGATCTGGTATATGTGAAGCTTTCCCAGACGCATTTGATAGCAAGCATGCAGGGCACTGCAATAAAAGTTTTAAGCTCCTCGCCGTTTTTTTTTATAGTTTGGAGCTGGTATTCGGCTCCTAGAAAAACTCCTACCGCTTCCCCAGTGTCCTTTAAGATTACAGGCCCGCCTGAATTTCCCGGAAGAGCTATTCTGTTTAATAGGCATTTGCACCCGACTCTAGCTATTGTCGCGTCAAAGGCCGTCAATCCATTGCCTTTGTCATCAGGCTTTATATCGTCTTCTTCCAGAAACGGAAATCCTAGAAGCCTTACCTCATCAGAAAGATTCAACTTATAGTTTGCGTCCGCCAGTTTTATATAAGAGAACGCGCCGCCTTCAAGCTTAATCAGCGCCAGGTCGTACTCTGAGGACTCTTTAAGCAGCTTGCATCCAGCGATAGGCGTTCTCGCTCCGCCATATACGGTGAAGGCATTCAATCTCCACGCGCCTGCCACCACATGCCTGCATGTCACCGCATGTCCTATCGGATCAATCAGAAAAGCTGTTCCCGAGCCTATGTCCGTTTCAAGAAAAATAACAGCGCCTTCAGCGCCTTCAGCTCTTTCAGGGTTTTTCAGCTTCTCCAGCTCCCCACGGCAAAGGGGCATGAAACTTCTTGCGCCCTTGTCAATCTTTTCATGCTCAATCCTTAGAGGCTTGCCGCCCAGCCGCTCAATATCAATCCCGTTTTCGTCCGCAGGCCTTATAATGGAGCTCAGGTGCGCCTTTTCTATCGAGCTTTCCAGCCATTTGGAAAATTCTGTCTTTTTCATCTCTTCCCTTAAGCATGCCATAGGCCGCTTCAAAAAAGCGGCGTCTTTTCTGGCATTGAGACGATTGCAGATAAGCTCCGCCAATCTGTAGATTTTATTGCCTTTCAAGCATCTAAGCGAGACGTTTAGTTCTATGTATTTCTCTCTGATCAGAAAATTGGCCACTTCTCCCTTATAAAGCCCTTTAATTTCCAGAAACTGCCCCTGAGCTTTTAGTCTCTTCAAGTCATAATCAAGGGTATCGCCTGTTTGAAATTCTGGCAGCTTCCCCAATCTTTTCAAGCTTTCAAACTCTCCGAGATTGTCGGCGTAGAAAACAGTTGCGCCTCCTTCGCGCTTCAAGCCTTTAGACTTGCTCAGAACAGCGTTTAACATGCGCTCAACGTCGAATCTAATATAGCCGAATACCGCAACAGGAAAAACAGCCGCAGTCTTTTCAGCAGAGGATAAAGCATCTGAAAGTTTTTTCGCAATGAGTGAAGCGTCGTCTGTAGAAATCATTATATTTTCAGACTCGTAGAAGTCGCTCGTTTCCTCCCCCGGAACGTCAGGATTCTGAGAAGAGTCGCCGGACGTATCCGGATTTGAGCCAAATCCTTCAGTTTCAAGGGGTTTGGCATTTCCCTTCAGCCGGTACGGCATCTGATCAAAGGATTTTATCGTATACATATAGTTTTTGCTTGCATCGTAGTCGAAGAACAGAACTTTTTTATGCCCGTTCTCTATCAGCAGGCGGTGCATCGCACCTTTAAAGCTGATGTTTTCCAGTGAATTAAGCAAATAGTCGTCTTGCGTTTGGCATACTGCGTAATAGCGCTCGCCTTTGTCTGAACTAATGCTGAACATGGCTCCCTCCAAAAAGCTGTCAGAGAAAAAACGCCTGATGATATGCAGATTCGCAGTAAAACGCACAGATTATGGAGCTTGGCTGTCTATAGGCCACTGTATAATCAAGCTGCGTAATCGGAACTTTCACATGCAAATCAGTATAATAAAAGAGATGAAACTCTTCAAACGCTCAAGTCACATAATATTTAGATTATAGCTTAACCAATGTATTTTATCAATAATCCAATCCTATTTCTCGCCTGTCAGGCTATTAGACTTTGCGGCTTGCATTGCCTGGCGCAGCTTCCTGCGCATTTTCTTCGAAGCGATTATATTCAAGTTTTTGGGGCATCCGTCGAAAACATCCGGAGCTATTTCAGAAATGGAGTCCGGCATGCTGATTTCATTCAAGTTGCCGCATTCAGCAAAGGCCTTGGCGCCTATTGAGGAGACCGACAGGGGCATGTCAATTCTGCGCAAGCCCTTGCATCCTAAAAACGCGCAGGAGCGAATAGCCGCAACCGACTTCGGTATAGCGACGCTTTCAAGGCTTTCGCAACCGAAGAAAAGGCCTTCAGATATTTCATCCAAAAAACTGGGAAGAGTCAGTCTCTTAAGGCTTGAGCACATCGTAAAGGCAAAAGAGCCGATGGCTTTTAACGAATCCGGGAGATTGACATCCTCAAGGCGCTTGCAGTTTCTAAAAGCATTTGCGCCTATAGTTTCTACTGTGTTCGGCACTCCAACCCTTTTCAGCGACTCGATTCCGGAAAGGGCATTTGCGCCTATCTCACGGATGAAAGCGGGAAGATTTATCTCTTCAAGGTTTTTAAACCTCCAGCGATCCTGAAAAATGTCGCCGGTAAATACCGCCAAGCTCTTTTCGCCGACAAAAGAGATTTTTCTTGCATCTTTCGATGCGAGATAGAAAAGGCTTGCCGGTATAGTCAGCTCTTCGATTGCATCGCTGCACCGGAAGCAGCCCTTCTCAATTAGAACCTTATGGCTGGGCAGGAAAAGCTCTTTGAGGCAAACGCAGGCCTCAAAAGCAGATTCGCCTATATATTCAAGGCCTTCAGGCAGTTCTACGCGCTCTAGCGACGAACAGCCATAGAAGGCGCCGCTTGAAATGTGCCTCAGAGTAGAGGGAAATGAAACGGCTGCCAATTCGGCGCATCCTCTAAATGAGTTTTCAGGAATTTCCAAAACTCCTTCAGGTATAGCTGCCCTCCTCAAGCTTCTGAAATCGTCAAACATGCTTTCAACCGCCCTGAAGCTTTCAGGGGAAACCTCCCGATCTTCACCGCCACCGAATAGTAAAAAAAAGTTCCCGCAACGCGCAGAACTCCCTAAATCGCCGTCTTTTATCAGACTGTCTCCCAACCTTCCGACATCGAATGAATCGGCGGCGCTTTCTTTGTCCCCCAGCGCTTTGCTTCCTTTGCAGCTCTCGTCTATCTGATCGCCCTTAACCAGGCGCTTCATGCTTTCATCCTCCTCAAGAGAAGCTTTATGTTCATTAATATTATTGTACTATATTGGAGGTAATTTGAAAAGCCAATTATTCTTGTATGAGTGCGAGGCAAAGCTCCTAATCCGCCAAAGAATTATGCGGCTTTAACGGCCAATCAGAGCCTTGAATCAGGCTGCCCGAAAACTGAGCCTCCCTATTTTACAACTGATAAAATTTGCAGAATCATAATTTTTTCGCTGTATATTTTCTATATTTCGATATACCGCTTTTCAACAAATTCGCCTGTCTCGAAAGCTCGGCCTCCGCATCTGCGGCAACGTCGAAGCTGAAGAAAATCGGCTTTTCAATTAATTGAGCATGCATTTATACGCTATATTTTATATGTATTCCTAGACTGCCACTTCATCCCATTGTCCAATTGAAGCGCCCTGCGGCTGTGCGGTGGCAATCGGCAATCCAAGAAATATCGACTATAATAGGATTCATAGTGCAGCCTCCGCTCTATTGGCATATTAGTTTCTTCGGTAAGTTCTAATATATGCCATTTTGCACAGGCCGCATGCTCTTTTTTTCATCTAAGGCATAGCTAAATATGAAGGTCTGCAAGCAATATTTTGTGCAATATATCCAATTCCAATACTCACATGTCATCCCCTTCCCTGTAGCTACATTTTGTGCAATATTACCTTCAAATCCTATGTTCCATTATTTGACATAGGCAAACGCTCATTTAGAGTATTAAAAAAACGCCATTTGGAGGAATTTCCATGCTTGATTATATGTCCGTTAAAGACGCCTCTAAGCAAGGCAGCATTTGCAACAAGCAACCGCTCGCAGTAAGCGAGGCGGGGGCGCTACAGATGCTGTCTGAACAACCGCAAAAATAGTACCACAATACTAAGGTTAATCCTTTATTTTATGTGCTGAATATACTATAATATATATTATATGATTCGAGTGTCAAAAGTGATTTTTCGGGAAAATCGCCCTGCAAGAATGGCTTAAATAAGCCTTTCTCCAAAGCCGTTTTAGCTCTAAACAGGCTTTTGACACCCGAATCATTATATAGGCAAAAATACTAAAAATGGTGTGGTGAGTATGAATTTACTAGTTGTTGAAGACGAGCGGATAACCCGCGAAGGCTTGCTTGAATGCCTTGACTGGTCGCAGGTTGGCATAACCAAAGTGTTCAACGCGGAAGATGGAGAAACGGGGCTTCGCATGGCAAAACGTGTTTTGCCGGATATTGTGCTGACCGATATCCGTATGCCGCGCATGGACGGCATTACAATGGCAACCCGCATTAGGGAAATTCTCCCTGAATGCCGTATCATCTTCCTTTCCGCATATTCCGAAATCGACTATTACAAAGCCGCCATCGACCTTAAAGCGATACGCTATCTTGATAAACCAATCGAGGCCGAACAACTGCAAACAGTTATCTCGATTGCCGTGGCCGAGTGTATGCAGTTGCGCAGCTATAAATCTACGAGCAATTTACACAACATGCAAGAAAGACAAAGATTTGCCGACGCCATTTGCACGGGCGAACATGCAGACGCTCTGGAAAGCGAATACACGCGTCTTAAACTTGGAGCTGATTTTAGCGTCAAGGACTATTGCACGGCTATGATCATAAGCATCCGGCAGGATTTTGAAGACGAAGACCATAATGATTTACATTTTCTTGCCACCTCCCTGAGCAAGTCTGTTATTTACCCCAACCTGTTCACCATACGCTCGAAAAACCGGATCGTACTCTTGCTGTTTGCGTCGTCCGAAATATCCAGGCATCACATGAATGTAACATGCAAAAATCTGCACGACCTGCTAAGTGACCATGTATACGTCATTGCCGTCGGAAATCCATTTAAAGGGTTGGCTAATGCTCACAAGGCTTATACTTCCGCAAAAACAGTTTTACATAAAGCCTATCTGTACCCGTGGGGGCAGGTTGTTCATCACAGCGAAGATGCCGAAAAAGCTGTCCCCATCTCCGCATACGCAAAAGAGAAAAGTGAAATATCCCGAAACATATCGGAAGGTAATGAAAAAGAGTCGTATGACGCGTGTGACGTTTTATACAAAGCACTTGCAACTAAAAGAGATTTAACCCATTATAAGGCACGGGAACTCTATTTCGAGCTTATCTCCGAGGTGTTCCATAAGGCTGATTCTAGTCATCTGCAAATTAAAGACGATGAAATGGGCGAAGCAATCTCGTGGATTGTTCTCATTGAAAGCTATAACTTGGACGAACTGCACAGTTTTTTATGCCGGCACATATCGCTTTATTTCAAATCGTTAGAAGAAGCAAAAAACGAGAAAAAGCAAGTGCTTGCTATAAAAGCCTACATTGCCAAAAACTTTATGGACGCTACTCTGTCTATCGGCGATATAAGCGGGTATCTGCATATGTCAGCTTCGCATGTTTGTACCACTTTCAAAAGAGAAACCGGGGATACGATCAATAACTATCTTACCGAATATCGCCTAAGCAAAGCAAAGCAATATCTTCAGGAAACTCTGCTTACGGTAACAGAAATAAGTATAAAAGTAGGCTATCGCGACAACAGCTATTTTGGCAAAATTTTTCGCAAGCACTTTGGGATGACGCCAAATGAATACAGAAACTGGTAACGAGGAGTAATCGTTAATCATGATAAAAGGTATGTTTAACGGCGCGACCATAGGCAAGCGTCTGATGCTGTTTATAGTATCTGTGGTGCTTCTTCCCACGGCTATCGTTCTTGTTCTTTTTTACAGTCAGTTTTACAACATCCTCAGAGACAGTCTGTTGGATTCGCAGATTGTAACCTCGCTTCAGGCTAGCAAATTTATAGGGAACACGGCAGAAACTTTGCTGGCTGTATGCGACAATATAATAGAGGACAAAAGACTGCCGATTTTACTTTTTGCCCAAAGTCCGCGCGACGGACAAAGCGCTAATTATTCCAATGAGTACAATGCGGCTTTTGATACGCTGCGCACTGTTATCAATTCGCAAATAAAAAGCAATTCTCTTTCAGCCATACGCATTTTTGCCGATATGCCGGGGCTGGAGGCAAACGGTGCAAGTTCGGGGCTCATCTCGGATCTTTCTCATATCAAAAACACATACTGGTACGGCATATTCACCACCCAGGATATCAGCGAGCTGTTTGCTCCCAATTTTTATTTGAGCGCTGATGAACGGGTCGAGTACGGCAGCCTTGCGGTAATACGAAAACAGGTTTTTGAAAAAGATGGCAATAGCATCACTGTGTTTGTTGCCGTTTACACTTACGACGATATACTTGTAACCCCTATACAGGATATCGGGTTGGAATCAGTAGAGGGCATAATCTCATTTATTATCAACTCGCGCGAGGCCGTCGTTGCCCAAACAGACGAAACAGCATACGGAACCTACGCGATGAGTTACCGGAATATAGCGCAGGCAATACCTGCCCAAGGAGTATTTATCCCAAAAGATGTAGCGGGTGCAAGCGTCTTTATAACCTACCGGGATATAAGCCGTACCGATTGGCGAATGGCGTGGATCGTTCCGCAAGCCAGTATTATGGCGCAAAGCAGACATGTAATATTTCAGCTTGTAGTCATCTATTTACTTATGACAATGCTTGTGCTTATTGTTGGTGTTGTACTATCTAAAGCAATTGTCGTCAGAATAAAATCGTTGCGGAATCAAATGCAGCTTATTAAAACCGAGCGTCCAAAACCACTTGCTATTATGCCCGGAAAAGATGAAGTTGGCGATCTTATAGAAGCATACAATTATATGGTAGAGCGCATCAATACCCTGCTGGACAACACTATAAAAGCCGCTGATGAACGCAAGGCCGAAGAGATCAAAGCGCTCCGGGCGCAGATAGACCCCCACTTCCTTTACAACACGTTAGACATGATCAGATGGCTTGTCAGCAAAGGAAACAACGATAAGGCTCTGGAAGCCATACTTGCGTTATCAAGATTTTACCGCCTTACCCTAAACAGTGGCAATCTTACCACCACCGTAGCCGCGGAACTGGAACATGTGTCGCTATATGTGAAGCTAATGAATATGCGCTTCGACGAAAAAATAGAATACCTTGCCGATATACCGGACGATATGCTGGAATACGAGGTTCCACCTATGATATTCCAACCAATTATAGAAAACTCTATCCAACACGGAATATTCGAAAGGCCTTCAAAAAGCGGGAAGATCATCATTACCGGCTGGAGCGACAACAATACTCTGCACTTTCTGATATCGGACGATGGCATAGGCATGAAAGCCGAGCAAATATCCAGGCTCATGCCAACCAAAACCGATGAGGGAACAGGCCGTGGAATCGGTGTGTACAATACGCACAGGCGCTTGCAGCTTATGCAGGGCAGAGATGACTGCGGGCTGTTCTACTCTTCCGAATATGGAAAGGGTACCGACGTAACGTTCAAAATACATAAATCCGCAGCATTAAGGCGGCCTGGGGGGAAAGCCGATGAGAAAGCGTAGCCCGGCGGCATTGGTCTTAGCAGCGCTTGCGATAGCGATTTTGCCCATATCCGGGTGCTGGAACGCGCAGCGGGATGACCTTCAGCTTTCAGGTATGAAATTTGCTATCGTTGTAAAAAGCGAGGATAACAGTTATTTTAAGAGGATCATCGAAGGATTTTCCGCAGTCGTACAATCGCAAGGCGGCACGCCCGTAGTAAGAGAACCCTCCAGAGCTACGGCGGAAGAACAAATAAGGATTATAAACAATTTGATATCCGACAAAGTAGATGTGATCGCTATAGCCACTAACAGCGAATCTGCCGTCGCCCCCGCACTTCAAAAGGCTATAGAGCAAGGCATACAGGTAATCTCGTTCGATTCGGCGGCAGAGCCGCCCAGCCGCGCAATGCATGTAAATCAGGCTGATGCACAGGTTATCGCAAAAGCGCTTATGGACGCTGCCGCCGATATTACCGGAGGTAATGGGCAAGTGGCCATTATGAGCACAACGAATCAGGCCAACAACCAAAATACATGGATAGGCGGAATGCGAGGCCTGCTTGAAGCCGGCGTTTATCCGGGGCTAATGCTGGTAAACATCGTATACGGCGAAGACGATTACGATATAACTTACCAAAAAACACAGCATCTGATCGACACCTACCCCGACCTTGCCCTTGTCATAGCGCCAACCGCCGCCGGAATACCCGCCGTGGCGCAGTGTATAGTAAACAACGGGCTGGAAGACCGCATAAAAGTAATAGGATTGGGTATGCCCTCGCAAATGGCTCAATATATCGGGAACAATCGGGTGTGCCCGTACATGTTTCTTTGGGACTTAGACGAACTGGGCAAGCTTACGGCATACGCCGCCATCGCGCTGGCAAACGGCACGGTCAGCGGACAAGTCGGCGAGATTTTACCTGCGGGAGAAATGGGTGAATACCACATAACCGGCGACCTTTTCGGGGGAAGCGAAATAGCCCTGCAGGCAGAGCCAATCCGATTTGACCAAAGCAATATAGAGTATTGGCGGAATATCTATTGAGTTGGATTTTCCTATAATTCAAAAGAATCTCCGGTTTATTTTTGGAGAAACATACTATAAAATGAATCTGTACACTACACTGGACTGTGGGGTGAGCATAGCTTGGAGTACATTGAGCTGCGAAATATTGTAAAGACATTTTACGGCGTGAAAGCACTGGACGATGTAAGCTTGTCGATGAAAAAAAGTGAAGTACATGCTGTCGTTGGTGAAAACGGCGCTGGCAAGTCTACGGTTATGAAAATACTTGGCGGGCTGTACTTTGCCGACAGGGGAGATATCTATATCGACGGTAAGCCAAGGCATATAAACAATGTGCAAGCCGCGCTCAAAAACGGCATTAGCGTTGTGCATCAAGAGCTTCACTATATGCCTGAGCTTAGCGTCGCCGAAAACATCTATCTTCACGACCTTCCTGTCAAAGCGGGCTTTATCGACAAAAAGACTATGAACAAAAACGCGCAGGCTCTTTTAGACGGCATGAATGTGGATATTAAGGCCACTACACCCATGAGTCTTCTTTCGGTTTCGGAACAGCAAATGGTAGAGATTGCCAAGGCGCTCTCACACGATACAGACATCGTTATCATGGATGAACCGACAGCCGCCTTGAACGTAAAGGAAGTAGATGCGCTATATGGCATTGTCGCCGGCTTAAAAGCCAAAGGGAAAACCGTTATCTATATCTCTCACAGATTGAAAGAAATTTTTGATATCTGCGACAGAGTAAGCGTTTTGCGGGACGGCAAATACATGGGCACACGCAACATAGGCGAGATCAATCAGGATCAGCTGGTAGAGATGATGGTAGGGAGAGAGATATCGCAGTATAGCACCACTGCCGACCACGAATACGGCGAGACGGTGCTTAAGGTGCGTAATCTGACAAAAGAAGGGCTTTTCTCGGATATCTCTTTCGATTTGCACAAAGGAGAAGTTCTTGGCATCGCGGGGTTGATGGGCTGTTTCCGCGAAGATATTGTTAAAAGTCTCTATGGGCTGATCCACCCGGACTCGGGCGAAATCGAACTGGAAGGGCAAACGGTATACAGCGGCAGCGAGGGCGTTAATCTTATTTCCACGCCGCGCAAAGCAATTGGGCGCGGTATAGGCTATGTAACGGAAGACCGGAAAAACTCCGGTATATTCGCTCTCATGACCGCTCGGGAAAATCTTACGATTAGCATAATGAAGTTTCTTGCCAAGTTTGGTTTGGTGCGCGCGAGAAGCGAGCAGGAGCTGCTGGACGATTACACCGCCAAAATGAATATGAAGTACCGAACTCCTCATCAGCGTATCAACAGTCTTTCGGGCGGAAATCAGCAAAAATTCATTCTGGCCCGGACACTCTCAACCAACTGCCGGGTACTTATAACGCTTGAACCCACCAGAGGAATCGACGTTGGCGCCAAATCCGAGATATTCGCTCTTTTGGAGGATTTGGCGAAAAGCGGCGTGGCGATCATCGTAATCTCATCTGAACTGCAGGAGATAATCAGCAACTGCCATCGTACACTGGTGATTTTCCAAGGCGCCCTTACGGGCGAAATCAATAAAGAAGATTTTGAAGAAACACTGATCATGCAATGCGCCACCGGCAATGAGGTTTTTATGGGCAAGGAGGCGGATGGAAATGGGTAGTCACGCCAAAAGGATAAAAACTTTTTGGCTTATTTGGGACAGAGTTGGAATCGTGGCAATCTTTCTGTTTGTCGCTGTAATTTTTGCGATTTTAGAACCCAGGGTTCTTCAACCGGATCAATTATTGAGCGTACTTAACAGGTCTTCGTGGGTGGCAGTTGCGGCGATAGGCATGACATTTGCGATTTGCTCCGGCGGATTCGATCTCTCCGTTGGTTCGATTTTTTCACTGAGCGGATGTCTTTTGGCAAAACTGATCATGGATAACGGTCTTTCCACCGGAACGGCAATGTTGATCACTCTTCTTGTTGCTCTGTGTTGCGGCGTACTAAACGGGCTTCTTATTACCAAGCTGAAGATACAACCTTTTGTAGCCACGCTTTCTACCATGCTTGTTTTTGGCGGCGTCGTTCAAACATATACGAAAAACATCGGCACGCGCATAGATACCGAGCAATACGAGCGGGGTTTAAGCTGGCTGGGCAGGGGCGCGATTTTCGGGTTTATTCCTTCAAAAATATTCGTCGTCGTCGCTTTGTTTATACTGGCTATCGCAGTGTACCGAAACACAGGATTCGGTATAAAGGTTCGTGCCGTAGGCTCGAACGATTTAGCCGCCAGAACATCGGGTATAAACGCCGACAGCATATTGGTAATCGTGTATACACTTACAGCAGTCACCGCCGCCATGGCCTCTATGTTGTATACCTCTACGATGCAGTCCGCTTCGCCCGGAGCGGGCAGCGGCTTCGAGCTTGACGCTATCACGGCTGTAGTGCTTGGAGGAACCGCGCTTTCGGGCGGCAAAGGAAATCTTGCAGGAACATTCATAGGCGCGTTTTTGGTTGCCTTTACGAAAATGTGCTTGAACTTTATATCCGCGCCCGAGGCTATGCACGTTATCGTTACAGGCGCTATACTGTTGCTTGCCCTTTCGATCAGCGGGATCAAGCTTATTACACAGCGGGTGGTGACGTAGCGTGAAAAGATCAAATTCACTTAGAAAAAGCAGAAACGGAGGAATCTATTTTTACTTTGGCGACCACGCTATCGTTATTGCACTGGTTGTTTTTTGGGTTGCTTTGTTTTTTACAAATTCGGCGTTTTCCTCCTTTTCGAATTACTCTGCGATTATTAAAGAGGCGTCTATTTTTGCGGTTGCCGGTATCGGCATGACATTTGCCGTCATCTCGGGTGTTTTCGATCTATCCATAGCGTCGCAGATAGCGCTTTCGTCGGTGGTTTTTACGGCGATACTGCCACGAATAACGCCGGAAATACCGGGGCTTGGCATCGTACTCTCCTGCGTTGTTATCATAATTATGGGTGTCGCCATGGGTCTTATAAACGGTTTGCTAGTGGCCAATTTACGCATACCCGCGTTTATTACAA
Source organism: Clostridiales bacterium (assembly GCA_031269465.1). Taxonomy (GTDB): domain Bacteria; phylum Bacillota; class Clostridia; order Lachnospirales; family WQUN01; genus JAISWZ01. Next base: position 29,369 of record JAISZB010000202.1, read on the forward strand.
CGCTGGCCATGCAGATGGTCTACAGAGGGCTGGCGCAGTTTGTAAACAATTCTCCGGTTCCGATATCGTCTTTGGGCAACGAGTACCGGAGCTTCACAGCCACCGCGATGGAGGATGTTGTGCGCTGGCAGGTGGGAGGAGTCGAACTGTTTTTCGGCAGAGGGTTCGGAGGCACCAGGCTTTTCGGCTTTCCCCTATTCTTCTATATCATGATAGCGCTGGCATTGATCGGCACCGTCATATTAAGAAAGACCGGGATTGGCCGCAATATCCTCGCGATTGGCAACTCCCGGGAAGCGGCGCACATTGCCGGTATCAATGTTCCCCGTACACAGATAATCACTTTTGTTATGGTGGGGCTGTTTACCGCTTTCGCAGGCATTATGATGACGTCTCATCATGGTTCGTCGAACTATGGCGTGCCATCCGGCACAGAGTTCACGGTAATCTCAGCGGTGGTGCTGGGTGGAACGGCTTTGGCGGGAGGCAAGGGCAGTATACTGAATACTGTTATTGCCGCGCTGTTCATCGCAACTATCTCAACGGCTTTGACCGGGTTTGGCATAGATAATAATATTCACGGAATATTCAACGGCGCGATTCTTGTATTTGCGTTTTCAATCAACACAATCCGCTCGTACGCGGACGACGCGTTTGTAAAATTCCTGGCCAATCGAGACATAAAGGCAATAGCCAATAAAACAGCCGCAACAAAATAGCCCCGTAATTTATAAGGATTGTATGATGGAAGCGAGGTGGTATACTCTACATCATTCGATTATCATGCCCATAATATTGAAGGAGGAAAAGAAAATGAAATTGAAAAAAGCATTGGCGATAACCCTGTGCACTGTGCTTGCACTGACGCTGCTTGCGGCGTGTAGCAACAACAGCGGCACGACACCGGACGGCACGACACCAAGCGGCACGACACCAAGCGGCACGACACCGGGCGGCAGCGACACAGACGGAGGATTAACCTTTGGCTGGTCTGTGTACGATCTGTCAAATCCTTTCTTTGTCCCCATGGACGAAGGCGTTAAGGCCAAAGCAGCCGAGCTGGGTATTGCCTTGCT